>JANOJI010000052.1:0-9844 GCA_031408175.1 Ilumatobacteraceae bacterium | reverse complement strand
GACATCGCCTGACGGGACGTTCGACGCCATGTCCATCAAAGACTCGGCCCAGTATGGGCTCGTCATGCGGTTCGACGTCGTCGTCGACGGCATCGATCTGGGTGCGTGGTCGTCGTGCGATGGGCTGAAGGTCGACTTCGGCCTGAAAGAGATCAAGGTCGGCGGCACCAACGATTACAAGGTGTACCTGCCCGATCGCGTCAACTATCCACGCCTCGTGTTGAAGCGGGCGATGAATGCGAGTGACTCGGGCAAGGTCATGACGTGGCTGCGTTCGATGGTCGACGCGACCGACGGTGGCACCGCCACCATCACGCTTCGCGACAGCCACAACCAGACCGTGTCGGAGTGGACGTTCGCCAACACCCGGCCGTCGTCGTGGAAGGGCCCGACGCTGAACGCGACAGGCAAGGAAGTAGCGGTCGAAATTCTCGAGCTCGTCCACGAAGGGTTCCTGTAGGAGGTGACATGAAGGCTAAATTGATCAACGAGAAGCTTCCGTTCGAGATGGTGGAGTTCGACTTCAACCCGGAATCGTTGAAGTACAACCGCCAGACGTCGACGACCACTCGAGCCGGAGCATCCCCCGCAGGCGTCGGCTCGACACCGTCGATCCTGCTGAAGGCGCCACCGAAGTCGTTGGTCGGCAGCGGCTATCTGGTCGGCGACGATGTGCAGGATCGCGCCGAGCAGCTGTACGCGTGGATGGACCCGGGCGGTGGTCTGCTTGGCCAACTGATCGGCGCGGCCGTCGGTGCCTTGACCGGTGGGCGCATCAACCTGGCCGCCAAGCCGCCGGCACTGATCTTCCAGTGGGGCACGCAGATCATGCGCTGCATCATGAAAGATGTGAAGGTCACGTTCGAGCGATTCAGCTCGTCGGGCAATCCCGACCGGGCGCTGATCGTGTTCGAGGTGATCGAGGAGTTCAACATCTTCGGCATGCTGCCGACGAACCCGACATCGGGTGGCATGCCGGGCCGGCAGCGACACATCGTCAGCGCCAGCGAGAACGTGCAGACCATCAGCACCGCCGCATACGGCAACCCGAAGTTGTGGCGCGGTGTCGCCGAAGCCAACGGCATCGACGATCCATTCAGGGTCAAGCCCGGTGACACCGTCTATCTGCCCAACGCGAACGAAATCATCGGGAAGCGGTGACCTGACGTGTCGTTGCTGCCCGACCTCACCGACCTGTCGGCCACCGTCACGCCGACGGTGTCGGTGAACTCGATTGACCTGCTGCCTACGGTGCAACCGAAGTTGCGGCGCACGGTCGTCGACACGCGGCTGCACCTCCCCGACATGTTCGAGTTGACGTTCGAGGACAGCGACAACTCGGTAGTCGATGATCTGATGGTGCGCATCGGCAGCCTTGTCGAGGTCTTCGGCGGATCATCGGGCACGCCACAGGCCGAGTGTCTGATCAAGGGTGAGGTCACGTCGATCGAGGGCGAATATCACGGACTGACCATCTTCACGATCATCCGTGGCTACGAGAAGTCACATCGTCTCCAGCGATCCAGCCGCACGCGGACCTTCGTCGACATGAAAGACAGCGACATCGCATCGAAGATCGCTCGCGAGGCCGGATTCATGGAAACCGACGTCACCAGCACATCGACCACACATCGACATGTCTCGCAGATCAGTCAGACGGACTGGGATTTCCTACGTGGCCGCGCCCAGGAAATCGGGTTCGAGGTCGGCGTCGCCCAGGGCAAGTTCTTCTTCCGCGAAGCGTCGAGTGCCAAGCCCAGCGGTGGCGGTGGTATCGGCGGCGCGGTCGCTGGTGCTGCCGCCAGCATGGCGGGCGGCGGGCCGCCAACACTCACGTTCCAACAGAACTTGCAATCGTTCCGGCCGCGACGCAGCGCCGCGAACATCCCTTCCGAAGTCGAGGTGCGCGTCTACGACTACAAGAAGGCCGAGGTCGTGGTGGGGACAGCGCCGCTGAAGACCGGCACGGCCAAACTCGACGACGATCCCGATCCACAGGCGCTCGCCGGATCGTTCACCGGCCTGCCATTCCCGATTCCGACGCTGCCCAACATTCCTGGCCTGCCCAACCTCGGCCTGATGCCCAGCATGAAGGCGAGGGTGATCACCAACCGACCGCTCGATTGGGGTTCGCCAACGACTTCGGCGGTCGATGAGATGGCCAAGGGCGTGGCCGAGCATCTGGCCAGCACGATCCTCGAGGCCGAAGGAGTGTGCTATGGAAATCCTGGTGTGCAGGCCGGCAAGAAGATCGTCATCGGTGGTGTCGCCGAAGAGTTCAATGGCGAGTGGATCGTGACAGCGGCCCGACACAGTTTCGAATCCGAGGTCGGCGGATACTCGACGTACTTCGAGGTCAGCGGCCGTCACGACCGCACACTCCTGGGCCTCACGTCACTGGGCACCGCGAGCGTGCAGCCCTCGACGATCCACGGCAATGTGGTCGGGGTTGTCACCAACAGCAACGATCCCGAGAAGATGGGACGGGTCAAGTTGGGGTTTCCATGGCTCGCCCCGTTCTACGAGACCGACTGGGCCCGGGTCGTGCAGGTGGGCATGGGCAAGGAGTGGGGCAATCTGTTCCTGCCGGAGGTTGGCGACGAGGTGCTCGTCGGTTTCGAGTTCGGCGACGCGCGGCGGCCGTATGTGATCGGTGGATTGATCAACGGCAAGACCTCGCACCCGCTGCTGTCGAGCGCGATCAAGCCAGCCGGGCTGTCGGCGCAGACCGTGAAGCGCGGCATCGTGTCGCGTATCGGCAACCAACTGACGTTCGAGGATGAAATTCCTTCACCGCTGACGCCAAGTCCTCCGACGAAGGGCACGATCCTTCTGGGCGACGCCGATCACAAGATGGAGATCCTGTTCGACGTCGTCAACGGTGAACTGAAGATCGTGTGCGACGGCGGAGTGATGAACCCGATCGGCAAGATCTCGATCGAGCAGAAGTCGAACGGCGGCGAGATCACGGTGAAGAGCGCCGGCAACATCACGATCGAAGCAGCAGCTCCGGGGAAGCTCACCCTGAAGGGCGGCACCGGCATCGTGCTCGATGGCGGTACCGCCAACGTCGAGATCAAGGGCACGGCCGGTGTGAAGGTCGATGGCGGCGCAGGTTTGGTGGAGTTGTCCGGCTCGATGGTCAAGTTGAACTAGGGAGATGACAGATGCCGGTTGATCACGATTTTGTTGGGACAGGGTGGGCATTCCCCCCGCAACTCACGGCGTCGGGTGGCATCGCCATGGTTCGCCGCGAACGCGAGTTGGAAGAGTCGATGCGCATCATCTTGCTCACCTATCCCGGTGAGCGACCGATGCGACCGGAGTTCGGCTCGAAGGTGCGCGACTTCGTGTTCCGCAGCGTCGACGAGGAGATGACCACCGCACTCGCCTTCGAGGTGAAGCGGGCACTGCAGCGATGGGAACCCCGTGTCGATGTGGTCAAGGTCATCGCCACACCGGACGTCGACAGCCACGAGTTGGTTTTCATCGACATCCAATATGCCGTCAAGGGCACCAACGACCGCCGCAATCTTGTGTTCCCGTACTACACGATCCCCGACGATGGGAGTGACTACTAATGGCACTGCCAGCACCAGATCTCGACGATCGACGCTTCCAGCAGTTGGTCGACGACGCCAAACGAATGGTCATGGCTCGCTGCCCGACCTGGACAGATCACAACGTGTCGGACCCGGGCGTGACGCTGATCGAGACGTTCGCGTACATGACTGACGTCTTGCTGTATCGCCTCAACCGCGTGCCCGACCGCTTGTATCTGAAGTTCCTCGAGTTGATCGGTTTGCAGTTGTTCCCGGCCACCTCGGCGCGCACCGGCGTGACGTTCTATCTGTCGTCGCCGGCACAGGCCACCTTGACTATTCCCCGCGGCACGCGCACCGCAACATTGCGAACCGAGACCGAGGAGCCCGTGGTGTTCACCACGGTCGAGGACCTGCCCATCGTGGCGTGCTCACTGGGGTCGGTTCTGACCGCCGGCGTGTCGCTGGAGGGTCGCGAGGCCCGCACCGAGCAACTGCGGCTGCGGGTACCGTTCGCCGCGTTCTCGAACCCGCCCGAGCCGAGTGACGCGCTGCTCGTCGGGTTGACCGAGGCAGTTCCGCGATGCGCAGTGCGATTGCAGTTCAACTGCACCATCGAAGGTGTGGGCGTCGACCCCGACGATCCCCCGCTGCAATGGGAGGCCTACGACGGAACGACGTGGCATGCATGTGATGTCGGCGAGGATGGCACCGGCGGATTGAACCGCGATGGCTCCATCATCGTGCATGTTCCCCGCCAGCACACGGCCACGCTGCTCGATGGCGAGCGTGCCGGCTGGCTGCGGGCCCGGGTGGTACCTGCCGACGAGGGGCAGCCCTCGTACAGTGCGTCACCAATGATCTATGGGCTCATTGCGGACACGATTGGTGGCACCGCGGATTCTGCACACGCCGATGTGATCGAGCACGAGACGTTGGGCGTGTCGGAGGGTGTACCCGGCGAGACGTTCAAGACGGCCTACGCACCGGTGCTGCCGGCGAGCGACGAGTTGCGACTGCTGGTGACAAGCGAGGATGGCCAGAGTGAATGGCGCCAGGTCGAGCACTTCGCTTCGAGCTCGGCAACCGACGACGTCTTCGTGCTCGACGCGGTACATGGTGTGATCTCGTTCGGCCCGGGTGTTCGTGAGGCCGACGGGTCGTTGCGCCAGTACGGCAGCGTCGCCCCGAAAGGTGCCATCGTGCAGATCGAGGCATACGCGACGGGCGGTGGCCGAATCGGCAACGTCGCCGCCGGTTCGATTCGCACGCTCAAGTCGTCGATTCCCTTCATCGCCGGCGTCGAGAACCGCGTGCCGGCGATCGGCGGTGTCGATGGCGAGGACCTCGAGTCGGCGAAGACCCGCGGTCCGATCCTGCTGCGAACCCGCAACCGCGCGGTGACCGCCGAGGACTTCGAGCAACTCACTCGTGCGGCGGCCCCCGAGGTCGCCCGCGTGAAGTGCCTGCCGGCGGGCGACGGAGCCGAGGCCGGCAGCGTTCGCATCCTCATCGTGCCGGCCGCACCGATCGTCGACGGCCAGATCCGTTTCGAGCATCTCGTGCCCAGCGAGGAGACCATGGAACGCATTCTCAACGCCCTCGATGGGGCTCGCCTGGTTGGTACTCGCGTGATCATCGAGCCACCCGTGTACCAAGGCGTCACCGTAGTCGCGCAAGTGAAAGCCAAGCCGAAGATCAGCGTCGTGCGAGTGCGCGAAGAGGCATCGGCCGTGTTGCACCGCTACTTCAATCCATTGGTCGGCGGCCCGGATGGCAAGGGATGGCCGTGGGGAAGACCGATCCAATCGGGCGAGGCCTACACCGCACTGCAGGAGATTCGCGGCGTCGACTTCGTCGAAGAGATCCGTCTGTTCGGCGCCAACCCAGTGACAGGCGAACGAGGCCAGGCGACCACCCGATTGGAACTCGCTGCCAGCGCCATCGCCTTCTCCTACGAGCACCAGATTCGGGTAGTCGAACCATGAGAGACAAAGCGGCAAGGGTCGAACCATGAGAGACAAAGCGGCAAGGGTCGAACCATGAGAGACAATCATGACCGTCGAACTTGAGAGACAATCATGACCGTCGAACTTGAGAGACAATCATGACCGTCGAACTTGAGAGACAATTATGAGAGGCACGATCGACGGCTTGCATTCACCGGTCCCGATCGTGTCGTTGCTGCCCGGCATCTACCAAGACGACCTGTTCACCCAGGAGTTCACCGGCGGCCTCGACGACGTCCTGGCACCGGTGTTCACCACGCTCGACTGCCTCGACACCTACGTTGATCCATGGTTGGCGCCGGAAGACTTTCTCGAATGGCTTGCCGGCTGGGTCGGTGTGGTCATCGACGAAGGTTGGCCTCTGGACCGCAGCCGGGCCTTCATCGCCAACATCGCCGAGCTCTACCGTTGGCGCGGCACGATCCGTGGCCTCACCGCCGAGTTGGCGATCTACACGGGCGGCGATGTCGAGATCGCCGAGAGCGGTGGAGCGGCCTGGTCGCTGACACCGGGCACCGATCCGCCGGGGGATGACCAGCCACGGATGGCCGTGAGGGTGAGTGTCGACGATCCATCGACTATCAATGAGGGAACTGTCGACCGTATGGTCGCCGCGGCAAAGCCGGCGCACGTTGTGCACGTCGTCGAGATCGCCAAGCGCCGCAAAGGCAAAGGCGGAGAGGGTCGTTCATGATCGTATGCAAGGAGTGCGGATTCAAGAATGCCGATGCCGACTCGTTCTGCGGCGCGTGCGGCGGATTCTTGGAGTGGACAGGCGAGAAGCAAGCGGCGCCGCCGCCGGAGCCGGTCGACGAGGAGCCCGCGCAGAAGAAGAGCTTGTACGAGCGGATCCAGAAGGTCATGTACGCCGACGTTGGCGAGGCCAAGCCCGTCGCGTCGTCGACCCCCGGTGCACCCGGTGGCGGACCCGGAGGGCCGGGGCCAGGAGCCGGCGGGCCACCACGACCCGGCGGACCCCCAGGGCCGGGCGGACCCCCAGGGCGGGGCGGACCACCAGGGCCGGGCGGACCACCAGGGCCGGGCGGACCTCCACGACCAGGCGGACCACCAGGAGCCGGCGGACCACCAGGAGCCGGCGGACCACCAGGGCCGGGCGGACCCCCACGACCCGGCGGACCACCACCAGGACCCGGCGGACCACCACGACCAGGAGGACCACCACCAGGACCCCCAGGAGCTGGCGGGCCACCACCAGGCCCCGGAGGAACTCCGCGACCTCCGAGTCCGCCAGGTGCCGGTGGGCCACCCGCTGCACCTCCACCCGGTCTGCCGGGCCTGCCAGGCGCCGCGGCCGGACCGGCTGCGACCGAGGTCACCAGTGGCCCAGGCTCCAGCGAGGCGCGCCAGGTAGCTGCCGCGCTCGTCGCCAAACCACCAACGCCGCCGGCACCCGGTACCGGCCCTGCTTTGCCGACACGCACCGAGCCACCATCTGCGGCGACCACCGCTGCGGCGGCGGCACTCGTTGCAACACCGACCCAACAACCCGAGGCGCTACAACCACAAGCCGTCCAGCCACAAGCAGCGGCACGGAAGAAGCCGCCGAAGGTGCAACCTGGCAAGCCGACGCGCACACCGCAGAAGGGCGACCTCATCTGCGGCGAGTGCGGTGAGGCGAATCCGCCCGGGCGCAAGTTCTGCAGCCGTTGCGGCACGTCGCTGGCCGCTGCGGTGGTCGTGAAGATCCGGTGGTGGAAGCGAATCTTCCGGCGACGCCCGAAGTCGGCGATGGCCGGCGAACGCCCGTGGACAGCAAAGGCGGGTGGCAAGAAGCGTCCGAAGCGCAAGGGCATGGCGCGATTCATCGGCCCGGTCCGTCGGGTCGGCGGGATCGTACTGCTCGTCCTCGGCATTCTCTACGGCATCTACGCGCCATTCCGAACCTGGGTCAACGATACGTGGGGCTCCGGCAAAGACAAGGTCATGTCGGTCATCCGTCCGCAGTTCGACCAGGTCACTGCCGGGCCGGGCACCACCTCCAACGAGATAGCTCCCCTTGATCCCGAGCATCCGGCGGCGCTGTCGACCGACGGCTTCAAGAACACCTACTGGATCAGTGCCCCACCGAGTGAAGGCTTCCGGCCCGAAATCGATGTGGCCCTGACCGAACAGGTCGACTTGGCCAAGGTCATCGTGCGCACGGGTGCCTCCGACGACTTCCAAGGACACCATCGGCCGAAGACGATGTTGTTCATCTTCGATACGGGTGCATCCGACGAGGTCGAACTGAAGAACACACCGGAACCGCAGACACTCACCATCGACAACGGCGGTGGTGTGCAGCGGTTCAAGATTGCCATCACCAGTGTGTACGAGTCGATCGACGGCACCGACATGGCGCTGACCGAGATCGAATTCTTCAAGAAGAAGTGACCGATCGGTGACCATTCGCATGGAGTTCGATCTCAGCGACGCCTACAACCGCATCGTTGACAACTGGTATCCGGTGTTCGCGTCGACGAGCCAGAGCATGCCGATCGCCGCGTGCGCTTACCCGATCAACATGGGCGAGCACATGATCGCGTCGATACGCGACGACGTGCTGCCGGAGGACCACCACCTGCGTTGGCAGATGGCCATGAACACGGGCCAAACCCCGGCCGAGGGCGAGTACCACCTTTACTGCAACTGGCAGGGCCGGGCGTGGCAGCACGACGAGGATCGATACCTGTTCATCGAGAACGCTGTCGGTTGGGTCGACTGGCTCGGCATCGATGGCATCGGACAACTTGACGTGCAGGTCGCGTTTGGCCGCCCGTACTTCGACGACAACGTCGCGTCGATGACGGTCGACTTCTTCGTGACCGAAACCGATGCCGATGGCGCTCAGATCCGCGAAACGCACCGCCCGTTCCAGATCCACGCCGACGGTCGCCGCGACCGGCTGTTCTAACTGGCGGCATGTCAGCAAATGCATCAGTGTCAGCGCCTAGAACGGCCGTCGTTCCGGGGGCTGGCACAGATCACGTGTAGTGATCACGGCACCCTGTTCACCACGAGTGTCAGGCCACGCCGAGTTCGTCCATCATCTGTTGCCACGAGCGTCGCACCCGTTCGGCCGATGCCTTGTCGCTGGATTGCTCGAGCGATTCGATCTGAATCCGCCACAACGCGTCGGCATAGCGGTCGACTGCCAGTCCGCGCTCCGACATCCGCGTCGCCTCCTGTGGAAGGCCGAGCATCATCGCCGCCTCGCCGGCGATCGTGCATGCCCGGACCATGTCGAGACGCAGGGCTTCACGCGGGCCGACGACCCATTCGGCCGGTCCCTCGTCGAGCAGCAGGTCGCCGCGATACACGTCGGTGGCGCGTACTGCGGCATCGAGTGCCCCGCGTTCCTCACCCCTCGACAGGGCCGATGCAGCCGACGCCAACCACACCTGGAATGAACGCACGTCGCAGAATGCATCGGGGGTCATCTCCAACTGGTACGCGTCTCCCTGCCGGGCGATACCGGGTGAGGGTCGGTCCGGCAGCACCTTGCGCAAGGACGACACCGCTACTTGCAGGCTGTGCAGCGCCGCGTCGGGATCGACGTCGGGCCACAGCGAGTCCATCAACACCTCGCGGTGAACCGGTCGACCCGCGTGCAACGCCAGCAGTCGCAAGACCGACAGCGCTCTCGGACGCACAGCCGACAGATCGACCGGTGCGTCGTCGATGACGAGCTCGAACGCAGCAAAGCAATACACCCGCATGGACACGGTCGCCCTCGGACCGGTTCGAGCGCAGCGAGAGCCGGGGAGGTCGCCCCGCAACTGGCCGACGAGCGTCACCATTGCCTCAGCGCCGAGTTCGGTGAAAACTTTCGCCGCATTGTCGAATGTCGGCGACGCATCCTCGGCGCGCAGCACATGGCCGACACCCTCGAACAGCACCGCGATGGCAGCGCCCCAGTGGTCGGCATCGCGGCTGCAATCCTCCTGAACGGCTTTCGCGGCCTCACAGCCATCCGCTTGTGAAGTCAGCGCCAGCGATGCTCGCGCCATGCGCGCTGCCCACCCGAGACCGCAACGCTCGACAACCGAGGCGACCTTTTCGATCCGCGCCGGCTCCAACGGGGGGCCGCCGCCGTGCGCGGCGGCGAGACCATCCGCCAGTACAAGGGCAAACTCGGCGATCGCCGCCGAACGGCTGTCGGCCAGCGGATGACGCAACACCTCCGACAAGATCTCACTCGCCGCCTCCGGCTGGTTGACGATGAGGAAGGCCAGCCCCTGACCCAACACCGCGCCCAATTCGTCGGGCTCGAGGCCATCGAGTTTGCTGAGT
>JANOJI010000035.1:0-1822 GCA_031408175.1 Ilumatobacteraceae bacterium | reverse complement strand
CACGAAGCTTGCTGCGCCGCGCCAGTGGCGAGCCCAGTCCTCTGATCTCGGCGTGTCTCGAATCGTGGCGGTGGTCGTGCCCTATGTCGAGACGATGATCGGTGCGTTGCTGATCGCGCAGATCGCCAGGCGACCACTGGCGATGGTGGCGGGCGCCGTGCTGGCGGGCTTCACGACATTGCTGGTGGTGCGGTTGCTGCAGGGAAGGCGTCCACCCTGTGCGTGCTTTGGAGCGTGGTCGAGTAAGCCGATCGGCTGGAGCAACGTCGCGCGCAATGCGGGCTTCCTCGTGCTGGCCGCAGTGATCGCGTTCGGCCTGGTGTGATCGGCCTGATGTGATCGGACAGTGAGATCAGACGGTGGTGATGAGAAACGTCAACGTGCGAGCTTCCTCGCGCCACAAGTCGTAGCGCCCGCTCGGGCCGGCATGGCCGGCGCCCATTTCGCATCGCATGATCAGTGGGGCGCTGTTGGTGCGCACAGCTCGCAGTTTGGCGATCCACTTGGCGGGCTCGTGATAGCTGACGCGCACGTCGTTGAGGCCGGCGGTGATGAGGATTGCTGGATAGTCGCGCGCCGTTGTCTGGTCGTAGGGGGAGTAGCTCAGCATGTAGCTGGCCAGTGGTTCGCTGGCCGGGTTGCCCCACTCGTCCCACTCGGTGATCGTCAGTGGTAGCGCCTCGTCGTACATCGTGGTGACCACATCGACGAAGGGCACCTCGGCCACGACGGCGGCGAACAACTCGGGTCGCATCGTCATGCACGCCCCGACCAGCAGACCGCCAGCACTGCCGCCCCGAACTGCGACCCGGCTCGGCGATGCCCAGCCGTTGGCAACGACATGTTCGGCAATGGCGATCGTGTCGAGGAACGTGTTGCGCTTGTTGAGGAGCTTGCCGTCGAGGTACCACCTGCGGCCGAGTTCGCCGCCGCCGCGCGGATGAGCCAGCGCCCAGACGAAGCCGCGGTCGAGCAGCGAGAGTCGTGCCGGGCTGAACCACGGCGCTTCCGACAATTCATAGCTGCCGTACCCGTAGACCAAGCACGGCGCGCTGCCGTCGCACGGCGTGTCGACGTGTCGTACGAGGTCGACCGGAACCTGCGTGCCATCGTGCGATGTCGCCCACTCACGCGTCGCGGTGTACCTGGCCAGGTCGACACCGGGTACGGGCGTCTGCTTCAGCATCGTTCGCTCTCCACTGCGAACGTGCTCTTGGTAGGTCGTCAGCGGTGAAGTCAATGATTGATATCGATAGCGGAACGTGTCGCTGCGCCACTCGGGATTGGCGTCGAGTTCTACCTCGTGAGGCTCGACGCCAAGATCGAAAACTCGCTCGGCCCCGTCGCCGAGGAGCACGCGCAGGCGCTGCTGCGCGTCGCTCCACTCGTGTAGTACGAGGTGTCCGTCGAACGGTTCTGTGGCAATGATGCGGCGTCCGGGTTGGTGGGCGACGAGCTCGGACCACGCTTCCGGCCGTTCGATCGGTGCGGTCATCACTCGGAAATCTTCAGCGTCGAGGTTGGTCAGGATCACGAATCGGTCGCCCCAGTGATCGACCGAATACTCCACGTCGTCGGTGCGCGGCCGGACGATTCGCGGTGCCTGCTTGGGATCGTCAGCAGGGATCAGCAGCACCTCGGAGAACGTCTTGCAGCGACTATCGATGATGATCCACTGCCCGCTGCGACTCAGTTCGACGTAGACGTAGAAGCGCTCGTCGGTCTCTTCGAAGATCAACTCGTCGTCGGTCTGGTCGGTGCCGAGGTCATGTCGCCACACCTTGTGCGGCCGCATCGCGTCGTTGGCGGTGACGTAGAACAC
>JANOJI010000021.1:0-13100 GCA_031408175.1 Ilumatobacteraceae bacterium | reverse complement strand
GCCGCCCATGGAGGGCGAATCGACGCGCCGCTTCAACGCGCGCATCGAAGCGGCGGCCACGACGCTTGGCGACGAGGCACTGACCGATTTCTGGACGTCACGCCGACGTCGTGCCGCTGGAACCAACCCGAGGCTGACCGGCCCCGACTACAACGGTTGGCGACGACAATGGGCACTCGCCGAACACCGCAAGCTCGGCAAGGCCGGCGTCCGCCGTCGCCAGAAGCGTCGCTGGCCCGACCTCGGCTAACCCTAGTCGAGTGTTTCACGCCACCCCGGGTGAGCGCGTGACACTCCATTGACGCTTCATCGCTTCGGCGATCTCTGCGGAGGGACCGCCCACATCACTCAACCCGGTGATCGTCCCGGCTATGTCGGCCGCAGGTCTGTTCTGGCTGAGCTTGCGTTTGGCCTGGATCGAGGTGATGTGCAACTCGATGCCCACGATGGCGTTGAGCATCGAGTCGATGTAGTCCGCCGGCGCGTCGGTGACGGCCCATGGTTTGACGAACTGTGACTCGTGATGCTGCGTCAGGCGGGTGACGAGTGCACGCTTCCACTCGGGGTCGTCGTGCACGACGAAGGTGCCGCGGACGTGGACCGTCTCGTAGTTCCATGTCGGAACAACCTTGCCGTGCTCGGCCTTCGAGGGGTACCAGTTCGGTGACACGTACGCATTCGAACCGGTGAAGATGGCCAACGCCTCGACCATCGGCAATGCTGTGGTCCACTGCCGATTGGCCCGGGCGACGTGACCCACCAGCGAACCCATGCCGTCGGCGGCGGGGTCGTACAGCATTGGCAGCGGCGTCGCCACCAAGCCATCGTCGGTCATCGTCACGAGCTGTGCCATCGGGTGTTGCGCCAGAAAGGCTGCGACGACTTCCGGACGATCCTCGACAAAGGCGGCAGGGGTGTACATCGCAACGCTTAGAGCAGGTCCGCCAGCGCAGATTCGAGCTTGCCGACCCGCTCCTCGAGTTGGGCAACCCGGTCGGCCATGCTGCCCGCAACCGCTGACGGCACGACGGCCATAGGCGCGGCCACTGGCTCTGCCTCATCGGCGATCAATTGCTGCCACCGCTGTTCCTTCTGCCCTGTTTGGCGATCCAGCAGTCGCACGAGCGCGCTCTCGGCCAGGTTGTGCAGGCAGCTGTCGACTTCGCCCGCCGATTCGAACGTGTGCAGTCGCTCGGTACGCGACCGCAACTCGGCCGCGGTCTGCGGACCCCGGACGAGCAGTACCGAGACGATCGCCGCGGCCGCATCGTCGAGCTCGAGCTTCTCGTCGGCCACTTGGCGATACCGCGTGACACTTCGGCCGTGTGATGGGTGGACGATGCGAACCAACCCCTGCGACTTCATCGAGGTGATCGAGGCGTCGACCTCGAACTCGTCGAGCGCCATGATCGGCTCACGCGACGACGACTGATTGCACGCCGAGACAAGCGCATTCATCGACAGTGGATACTGGTCGGGAACGGTGCGCTCCTTCTCCATCAGACAACCGAGCACTCGGCCTTCGATCACCGTAAGCATGTGTTGGAACCTACCGCCGCCAACACGCTCTACCATGCTGGCGTGATCCGCCTCCGCCAGGTTGTCGTCGCCGCCCGTGACCTCGATTCGACGGTCGATCGCCTGTGTACCGAGCTCGGGCTCAGTGTCTGCTTCCGGGACCCCGGCGTGGCCGAGTTCGGTCTGCACAACGCACTGTTCAGCGTCGGCGACCAGTTCATCGAGGTCGTATCGCCGATCGCCGACAACACCGCCGCCGGACGTCTGCTCGACCGTCGACAGACCGCCGCGACCGCATACATGGTGATGTTCGAGGTCGACTACCTCGACGCTCGAGTGACGTCGCTGACCGATGCCGGCGTGCGCACAGTCTGGAGCGGCGACTTCCCGACGATTCGAGGCAGGCACTTGCATCCGGCCGATATCGGCGGGGCCATCGTCAGCCTCGACCAGGCCACTCCGCCGGGATCGTGGCTGTGGGGCGGACCGACGTGGACCGCACACACCGACAACTCCGTCGTGACCGCGGTCGCGGGCTACACGATCACCGTCGATGATCCGGCTGCTATCACGACTCGTTGGTCGGACTACGGACTGCTGCAGAGTGTGAGCTTCGTCGACGGAACCGAGTCGACGATCGACCTCACTGCCACCGATCGCAGCAGCCTTGGCCACACCTTCACCGTCGACCAGGTGACGCTGCGCCTGGTGTGATCTCACCGGCGGCCCGTGGTTGGGCGCGATGTAGGTACTGGAGCTACCCATCTCGACCCCGTAGGGCCTCGTCGGGCGCGATTTCGGTACCGGGGCTGCCACTTTCGCGCCCGACCAGCAGTGTGCGGACGACTAACAGTCCGCCTTCGGCGGGGTCTTGATCTTCAGGCCCGGGTAGAAGGCGCTGTAGCCCTGGGTGTTGGCGTTGGCCGCGTTGAGTGCCTCGACAGTGGTATCCAGCTTTGTGGCCACCCTGCCCAGGAAGTCGCCCTCCACAATCGTGTACTCACCAGCGGCACACGCCGGCTGGCCACCAGCGATCGTGGTGGTCGCCTCGCCGGATGGCGTCGTGCCGGTCGGAGTTTCGACCGTACCCGGCTCCGTCCAGCCCGGCGGGATCTTGATCGTCGTGCCGACGGCCGGGTACTCGGGGACTTGATCGCCAACGAGCGTCCACCCGTTGATGGCCAGCAAGTCAGCGAACACCACCTTGTACTTGTTGGCGATCGTCGATGGGAAATCCCCGGTGGCAATCACATAGCTGCCCTCTTCGGGGTGCACGAGACCGGGTGTACCCACACCGGCAAGCGTGGTCGGGGTGAGCGTCGTCGGCGTCTGTGTGACCGTTACGTAGTTGGTCGCGGTGAGACCCAGCGTTGTCTGATCGGGTGCCGAGCCGTTGGCTGCGCCACACGAAGCCAAGACAGCGGCAGAGAGCGCAATCAGCACAACATTCGATTTCATGGGGATCAGCCTACGCGCTGGCGTTACGCGAGTGGTCGCGCTGTGGGCGCAATGGGCGTGGGAAGTTGCGTCTCGCCCATCAGCCAGGCGTCCACACCGGCTGCGCATGACCGCCCTTCGGCGATGGCCCACACGATCAGGCTCTGTCCACGACCCATGTCACCAGCAACGAAAACACCAGGCACATTGCTCATGTACCGACCGTCGCGGGCCACATTCCCCCGCTCGTCGAACGACACGCCGAGGAGGTCGAGCCACGTCCCTTTCTCGGGCCCGAGGAAGCCCATCGCCAGGAACACGAAGTCGGCCGGCAACTCGCGCTCGCTGCCTTCGATCTTCTGGAAGCGACCGTCGACCATCTCCACCTCGTGCAACAGCAGTGCGCTCACTCGGCCATTGCCATCGTCCAAGAACCGCTCGGTGTTGACGCTGTACAACCGGTCGCCGCCCTCTTCGTGCGCCGAGGAAACCCGGTAGACCAGGCTCCATTGCGGCCACGGATTGTTGTCGGCACGATCGTCGGGCGGTCGGGGCATGATCTCCAACTGGGTCACGCTGGCGGCACCCTGGCGGTGCGCTGTGCCAAGGCAGTCGGCGCCGGTGTCGCCGCCACCGATGATCACCACGTGCTTGCCGTGAACATCGATGGGCGAGACGTCGATATCGCCCTCCTGCACCCGGTTGGCCAGCGGTAGGTACTCCATCGCCTGCTGGATCCCGCTCAACTCTCGCCCGGGGATCGGTAGGTCGCGTGCTGCCGTTGCACCACACGCCAACACAATGGCGTCGTACGACGCCAGGAGTACCTCGATATCGATGCCGTCGCCGACGGTGGCGTTCGTGCGGAACTCGGTGCCCTCGGCCTCCATCTGGGCGATGCGACGGGTCAGGTGGCGCTTCTCCATCTTGAACTCGGGAATGCCGTATCGCAGCAGGCCGCCGATGCGATCGGCGCGTTCGAGCACAACAGTCTCGTGGCCGGCGCGGGTCAGCTGTTGGGCGGCCGCCAGCCCGGACGGGCCGGAACCGATCACGACGATCCGCTTACCGGTCTTGACACTCGGCAACTGCGGCTCGACCCATCCCTCGTCCCATGCACGATCGATGATCTCGACCTCGACCTGCTTGATCGTCACCGGATCGGCGTTGATGCCGAGCACGCACGCGGCCTCGCACGGCGCTGGGCACAACCGGCCGGTGAACTCGGGGAAGTTGTTCGTGGCATGCAACCGGTCGATGGCGTCGCGCCAGTGCTCACGGTAGACGAGGTCGTTCCAGTCGGGGATCAGGTTGCCGAGCGGGCACCCGTTGTTGCAGAAGGGGATGCCGCAGTCCATGCATCGCCCGGCCTGCGTCTGCACCTTGTCGAGCGCAAAGTCGTTGTAGACCTCTTTCCAGTCGCGCAGCCGCACCGGAACATCGCGCCGTGATGGCAACTCGCGCTGCCACTTCAAGAACCCGGTTACTTCACCCACGAGCAGCCTCCATGATTCGCTCTGAAGTCTGCTGCTCGTCGAGACCATCGGCATCGGCCTGCTTCATCACGCCAAGCACCCGGGCGTAGTCGATCGGCATCACCTTCTTGAAGTGTGCGACCTCACCCTCCCAGCCGCTGAGGATCGCACGAGCCACAGCCGAGTCGGTGTGTGCGAGATGATCCTGAACGGTGGTGTGAACGAACTCGCAGTCGTCATCGTCGAGTTGTTGCAATTGCACCATCTCGTCGTTGAGCTTGGCGCCGAACACGTCGTTCGGATCGTAGACGTAGGCGATGCCACCGCTCATGCCTGCACCGAAGTTGCGGCCGGTCGGGCCCAGCACCACGACGCGTCCACCGGTCATGTACTCGCACCCATGATCGCCCACTCCCTCGACGACGGCGGTGGCGCCCGAGTTGCGAACGCAGAAGCGCTCGCCGACCGCGCCCCGCAGGAAGATCTCGCCTCCGGTTGCGCCGTAGCCGATCACGTTGCCGGCGATCGTGTGATCTTCCGCAGCGAACTGCGCACGGCGGTCGGGCCGCACAACGATCCGTCCACCCGACAGGCCCTTGGCGACGTAGTCGTTGGCGTCGCCCTCGAGGCGCAGCGTGATGCCCGAGGGAACGAACGCGCCGAAGCTCTGACCGGCCGACCCTCGGAAGTGGATGTCGATGGTGCCGTCGGGCAGGCCTGCACCGCCATATCGCGTGGTCACAGCGCTGCCCAGCATGGTGCCCACCGTGCGGTTGACGTTGCGGATCGCCATCTCGAGGTGCACCGGCTCGCCGCGCTCGATCGCCGGCTCGCAGGCCGCGAGCAGCCGCTGGTCGAGGGCCTCGTGCAGGCCATGATCCTGACCGACCGACTGGTGCATCGTCTGACCATACGGATTCGCAGGTGTCGCCAGGATCGGGCTGATGTCGAGGCCCTTGGCCTTCCAGTGGGAGATCGCCGCCTTGGAATCGAGCGCCTCGACGTGGCCGATCATCTCCTGCACCGTGCGGAAGCCAAGCGAGGCCATGTGCTCTCGTACCTCTTCGGCGATGTACTCCATGAAGTTGACGACGAACTCGGGCTTGCCGCTGAACTTGGCGCGCAGCTCCGGGTTCTGGGTGGCCACGCCGACTGGACAGGTATCGAGATGGCAGACGCGCATCATGACGCATCCGCTGACCACCAGCGGCGCGGTTGCAAAGCCGAACTCCTCGGCGCCCAGCAACGCTGCGATCACCACGTCGCGACCCGTCTTCAGCTGTCCATCGGCCTGCACGACGATGCGGTCACGCAACCCGTTGAGCAGCAGTGTCTGCTGTGTCTCGGCAAGGCCGAGCTCCCAAGGCGCGCCGGCGTGCTTCAGCGACGTCAACGGGCTGGCGCCCGTGCCACCGTCGTGACCGCTGATCAAGACGACATCGGCCTTTGCCTTGCTCACACCGGCAGCCACCGTGCCGACACCCACCTCGGCGACGAGCTTCACGTTGACCCGCGCCGCAGGGTTGGCGTTCTTGAGATCGTGGATGAGTTGCTTGAGATCCTCGATCGAGTAGATGTCGTGGTGTGGCGGCGGGCTGATCAGGCCGACACCAGGGGTCGAGTGCCGAGTGGCCGCGATCCACGGGTAGACCTTGTGACCGGGCAATTGGCCGCCCTCGCCGGGCTTGGCTCCCTGGGCCATCTTGATCTGCAGATCGGTGGCATTGACGAGGTACTCGCTGGTCACTCCGAAGCGGCCACTGGCCACCTGTTTGATCGCGCTGCGTCGCTGCGGGTCATAGAGTCGGTCGCTGTCCTCGCCACCTTCACCTGTGTTGCTCTTGCCGCCGATCGAGTTCATCGCGATCGCCAGCGTCTCGTGGGCCTCGGCAGAGATGGAGCCGTAGCTCATCGCCCCGGTCGAGAAGCGTTTGACGATCTCGCTGACCGGCTCGACCTCGTCGATGGACACCGCCTGACGCGAGCCGAGCTTGAGTTCGAACAGGCCACGCAACGTCGCCAACTTCTTCGCTTGATCGTCGACCAGCGACGTGTACTGCTTGAAGATGTCGTACCTGCGGGCACGAGTGGCGTGCTGCAGTTTGAACACGGTCTCGGGATTGAACAGGTGCAGCTCGCCCTCGCGGCGCCACTGGTACTCGCCTCCGAGCTCGAGCTTGCGGTGGGCCCGCTCGGCCGGGCGCGGGGGATGAGCCACTTTGTGGCGGGCGGCAACCTCAGCAGCAACCTGGTCGAGGCTGATGCCACCGAGACGGCTGACCGTGCCGGTGAAGTATTCGTCGACGAGGTCGTGACCGAGGCCGATGGCTTCGAAGATCTGCGCACCTGTATAGCTGGCGACGGTGCTGACACCCATCTTGCTCATCACCTTCAGCACACCCTTACCTGCGGCCTTGATGTACTTCTTCACGGCCAGGTGCGGGTCGACGCCCCCAAGACCGTGCAGGTTCTCGCGAACCATGTCTTCGATCGATTCGAACGCGAGATATGGGTTGATCGCACCGGCGCCGTACCCGATCAGCAAGGCCATGTGGTGCACCTCTCGGGCATCGCCACTCTCGACGATCAAACCGACCTTGGTGCGTTGCTTTTCGCGGATCAGGTGGTGATGCACCGCCGACGTCAACAGCAACGACGGGATCGGGGCATACACATCGTCACTGTTGCGATCACTGAGTACAACGATGCGGGCGCCATCGGCGATCGCCTTGCTGATCTCGGCAAAGATCGCGTCGAGGGCTCGCTTCAATGCCAGTCCCCCGCCGGCCACTCGATAGAGACCCGTGATCACGACGGCCGACAACTCGGGGTACGTCTCGTCGTCGTTGATGTGGATGATCTTGGCCAACTCGTCGTTGTCGATCACCGGGAACGGCAAGGTCAGCTGCCGGCAGCTTTCGGGCCCAGGTTGCAGCAGGTTGGCCTCGGGACCGACCGAGCCGCTGACCGAGGTGACGACCTCCTCGCGAATTGCATCGAGTGGTGGATTGGTGACCTGGGCGAACAGCTGCTGGAAGTAGTCGAACAACAACCTCGGTCGTTCGCTGAGCACGGCGATGGGGGTATCAGTTCCCATCGACCCGATCGGCTCGGCCCCAGCCTTGGCCATCGGGGCGACGATGATCTTCAACTCCTCGTGGGTGTACCCGAACACCTGCTGGCGCCGCAATACGCTCTGGTGGCTGAAGACCACGTGTTCGCGCTCGGGCAGCTCGTCGAGTTCGACCACACCCTCGTCCAACCATTCCGCGTACGGCTGCGCCAGGGCCAATGTTCGCTTGATCTCGTCGTCCTCGACGATTCGCCCCTCGGCGGTATCGATCAGGAACATCCGGCCCGGCTGAAGCCGACCCTTACGAACGATCTTGGCGGGGTCGATGTCGAGCACACCGACCTCGCTGGCCATCACCACCAGATCGTCGTCGGTGACCCAGTAGCGGCTGGGGCGCAACCCGTTGCGATCGAGGACCGCACCGATCACGGTGCCGTCGGTGAAGGCCACACTTGCCGGGCCATCCCACGGCTCCATCAAACTCGAGTGGAAGCGATAGAACGCGCGCTTGGCGGCATCCATCGCGTCGTGGTTCTCCCACGCCTCGGGAATCATCATCATCATCGCGTGTGGAAGGCTGCGCCCACCCAGGTGCAGCAGTTCCAGCACCTCGTCGAATGTGGCCGAATCGCTGCCCCCGGGAGTGCAGATCGGGTACGCCCGCTCGAGGCCCGGCAGCAAGTCGCTGGCCAGCATCGATTCGCGAGTGCGCATCCAGTTACGGTTGCCCTGCACGGTGTTGATCTCGCCGTTGTGGGCGATGTACCGATACGGATGGGCCAGCGGCCACGACGGGAAGGTGTTGGTGCTGAACCGGCTGTGCACCAGCACCAGTGCGCTTTCAACTCGCTCGTCGCCGAGGTCGGGAAAGAACACGGCGAGCTGGGGCGTCGTGAGCATGCCCTTGTACAGCAGAGTGCGACAGCTGAGCGATGGAAAGTAGGTCTGCTGTTCGACAGGCAGTTCGTGTTCGATCCGCTTGCGGGCGATGAACACCTTGCGATCGAGTTCGACGCCTGTTGCGCCCGCCGGGTCGGCGATGAACAGTTGCTTGCAGATCGGCATGACGACCCTGGCGCTGGCACCGAGGCAGTCGGGATTCACCGGCACATCGCGCCAGCCGAGCACCATCAATCCCTCGTCCACGACAATCGTGTCGATCGCCTCCTGCGCCTTCTCGGCATCGGTGACGTCGAGTGGCAGGAACGCCAGACCCACCGCGTAGGCACCAGCAGGCGGCAATTCGAAGCTGACGACCGCGCGGAGAAAGCGGTCGGGAACTTGGATCAGCACGCCGGCACCATCGCCGGTGTCTGCCTCGGCGCCGGTCGCACCCCGGTGCTCCAGGTTGCACAATGCACCGAGGCCCATGGCCACGATCGATCGGCTGACCACTCCCTTCATGTTCGCGACGAAGGAAACGCCGCACGCGTCGTGTTCGAACCGAGGATCGTAGAGACCCTGCGGCGCGGGAAGGCCCGTTTGAGAGTGAGTGCGCATCTGTTTGGCTCCACGGAGTCGGTAAACGGCTAGGTGGCGCACGGGACGACGCTGGCCCGAACGGTTCAAGAATCGTACCGGGTCGAGGCGATGTCGCGCCACAACGTTTGGTGACTCACACCCGGATGCCCAGACAACGGAGCCGCTGCCAAGTACTGTTTGCGGCCGGTGGCGGGTGGAGTCCCAACCGAAGGAGACTCCTATGTGCGAACTGTGCATCGATGAAGATGCCCTGCCGCGCCGTCGCTTCCTGCGACTTGCAGCCACTGGCGCGGCCGCCGTGGCAGCGGGCGCGGCATTCGATGCTCACGTCGCCGAGGCCAAGCCGAACGCCAACACGAGTACGTCCAGGGTCGGCCGTGTGCCAGCGCCCTCGATCGTGACCCGTGCGCAATGGGGCGCCGACGAGTCCATCCGCGACACCAACATCGTCGGGTGGGCACCTTTCCGCAAGATCGTCGTGCACCACACGGCGAGCCCAAACGGTGTGAAGGATCCCGCCGCGACTGTGCGATTCGGCTACGACCTGCATGTAGCGGGCCGGGGCTTCACCGACATCGGGTACCACTTCCTGATCAGCCCGGACGGTCAGATCTTCGAAGGGCGACGAGCCCGCAAGTACGGCAAGGGCGAGCTACACACAGGTGAGGACAGTGCCGGCAACGCGATCATCGGCGGACACACCAAGGGCCGCAACGCAGGCACCTGTGGAATCGCCTTGATCGGCAACTTCATGAGGACTGCGCCGTCGAATGCCGCAATCGAGAGCCTGATTCACCTCGCAGCGTGGGAGTCGCAACGCCACAAGATCGACCCTCTCGGCAGCGACGACTTCGTCGCCACCGATGGGACGAACCTGAAGTTCTTCAACATCGTCGGACATCGCGGCGTGGGCTCGACACTGTGTCCCGGTAACAGGATGGCTGCGTCGATGCCGTGGTTGCGCAAGCAGGTCGCTGAACGCGCCGGCAGCTTCCCGGCGCGCAAGGCCGACATGCGCAGGTTGGCCTGGATACTGGACATCAACGCGTGAGTCTGCCCGCCCTGGGAAACTCCATCGGGCGCGAAACCGGTACTCCCAGTGCTCGAACCGAGCCCGACCACGCTCATCGGGTTCGATCTCGGAACTGGCGCTACCGAAATCGCGCCCGGACCGGACGGCCGCGCTGCCTGGACCCCTCAGACGCCGAGCTCGCCCTGGCGGTAGTGAAGGCGGCACAACAGCTCATATCGCACGACGTCGCCGAACAACGGCTGCTCACCCGACGTGCCCGTGTCACCGACCACAACGGTCTCCCCCTCGTAGACGACCTCGCCGTTGACCACGCGAGCGTTGTGCGTGGCCCGCGCCCCGCACCAGCAGCGCGCCTCGACCTGCATGGGAACGCGCTCGTCAGCGATCTCGAGCATGCGCTTGGTGCCATCGAACAACTCACCGCGAAAGTCGGTGATGAGACCGAACGCGAAGACGTCGACACCAAGATCGTCGACAGCCCGGCCGAGCTGGTCGCATTGCTGCACGCTGTAGAACTGCACCTCGTCGCACACCATGTAGTGGATCGGCCAATGGTCGACTGCCAACTTGTACAAGTCGAGTTCGGGAACAACCTCGACGGCTTCTGCGGCCACGCCGAGGCGGCTGGTGACCTGGGCGCCTTCTCGATCGAGCTTGGTCAGTAACAGTCCATAGAGCTGACGGCTGGCCAGGTTGTGGTGGATCTGCAGGGCCATGGTGCTCTTGCCCGAACCCATTGTCCCGAAGTTGAAGCGCAAGGTCGCCATGGCGAGCGCGACCATACCCTCAGTGGATGCCGCCGAGCATCCCTTGCACCTGCCCAATGGTGTCAGCCTCGTTGGCGGCCTTGTCGAGTCGATACCGGCGCACGCGTGCAAATCTCAGCGCAACACCGCCTGGGTAGCGCGTGGACCGCTGCACGCCGTCGAGGGCGATCTCGACCACGAGCTCTGGGCGCACATGCACGGTATGACCCTCGGTCGCGATGGCCCGCTGCTGCAACTCGGCGGTCTGCCAGCGCAACAGATCGTCGGTCATCCCCTTGAACGTCTTGCCGACCATCACGAAACCGTCGGCACCACGCGCACCGAGGTGCAAGTTGCTGAGCCAGCCCACCCGACGACCATGCCCCCATTCTGCGGCGAGCACGACCAGGTCGAGGGTGTGCACCGGTTTGACCTTGCGCCATCCCGTGCCCCGCCGGCCGGCTTCGTACCTCGATTCGATCGCCTTCACCATCACCCCCTCGTGGCCGGAGGCAACAGCGTGTGCGGCGAATGCCTCGGCTTCATCGGCATCGGCCGTAACGATCGACGGCAGCCGAGCCGCGGACGGCAGCAGGGCCTCCAGCGCCGACCGACGGCTGTGCAGCGGATCATCGATCAGCGATGCGTCATCGACGTGCAGCACATCGAAGAAGTAGGCGCCGGTCGTCGCCAATCCGCTCATCGTTTCCTGGAAGATCAGCGGCTGACCGTTCTCGTCGACACCCAACGCCTCGCCATCGAGCACCACGGATCTCGCCGGTATCCGGCGCACGATGTCGACCACACCGGGCAACCCTGCGGTGATGTCGTTGAGACCGCGGCTGAACAGTCGCACGTCATCGTCGAGTTTGTGGGCCTGTACACGGATGCCGTCGAGTTTCCATTCGACGCTGGCCAGGCCGATCTCGGCCAGTGCGTCGGCGACGCTGGCGGATGTGCCTGCCAGCATCGGCTGCACCGCCGTCAACGGCGTGAGGCCGACGTCGAGCGACTGACCGGTGAGGGCCAGGTGCGCGGCGCGCCCCAGGTCGCCGAGCAGCATGGCCGCCCTGCGTACCGCCGCAATCGGCTGGCCACCGGCCTTGGCGACGGCGTCGGCCACGACACCTTCGTTGGCGCCCTGGCGCAGCTCGCCGGTCAAGACCCGGTACAAGTGGTTCTGTTCGGCCTTGGTGGCCTCCGACCACAGGGCGCGCATGACGCGCAGCCGTTCGCCCTGCGAACCGGTGCCCTCGAACGCGGCAACCTGAGTCAGCGCGTGGTCGACGTCGTGAATCGTCAGTGATGAATCCATTGCCGAGTCGACATGCAGGTTCGAGATCGTGACCCACCCAACGCCGAGCCGGCCCTGATGCGGATCACCGACCAGCAACCCGATCGCGGCCTCGATTTCGCCGGCGCCCGCGGTCCGCAGTAACTCGGCCAATGCGGCGACCTTCTCCGATCGCTTCGATGTCGCCGCGACTCGCTGCGAAGCGGCAACCAGGTTGCCGTACAGCATCGCTACACCGCCACTAGCCGAAGTTGAAGATCTGTCGGGAAGTCAGGATCTCGATGAACGACTCGTCGTACGCCTCGCCCGGCATCTCGCGCACGAGCTCGTCGAGCGAGACTGCGTCGTCGCCGACAAGGATTCGCCATTGGTTGGCGCGAACGCCATCGAGGATCACCGTCGCCGCAGCAGCGGCGGTCGTCGGTGCGTTGTCACGAAACATCTCGCCGCGCAGTTGCATGCCAACGCGAATGTCGTCGTCGCTGGCACCACCGACGTCGATGCCGGCGCGCTGCAGCCGAATTCGCAGCTGGGCGATCTGATCCGCTGTCAACTCCTTCGGCTCACGGCCCAGCACCTTGCCGGAGTTGAGGAAGATCGATGTCCCGATGTGACCCGGCATCACGACCGAGGCTCGCAGGTGTGGCGCGTTCAAACGGAAGTCGGTGATCAACGCCTCGGTGAAGCCCTTCACGGCGAACTTGGCCGCGCTGTAGGCCGTGTGCGGGATACCGCGACCGAGCGACGCCCAGAACCCGTTGACGCTGCTGGTGTTGACGACATGCCCTTCGCTGCCGGCCAGCAACATCGGCATGAACGCTCGAGTGCACAGGTAGACGCCTCCCCAACAGATGTTGAAGGTCGTCTCCCATTCGGTGCGTTCATCGAGCACGAAGCTGCCTCCGCCACCAATGCCGGCATTGTTGAACAACAGGTTGATGTGGTCGGTCTGGTGATCCGTCGCGACCGAATCGGCGAAGGCCACGACAGCCTCTTCGTCTGCGACGTCGGCGACGAATATCGTGACGCGCGTGCCAGCAGG
>JANOJI010000005.1:0-7540 GCA_031408175.1 Ilumatobacteraceae bacterium | reverse complement strand
GTCCGACAGGTTGGCGGCGGCGACGATGGCCTGATCGGTGATGGTGACCCGGTGATGGGTCTCGTACTTGTCGCGCACACCCTTCAGGATCTCGATCGTCATGGCCAACGTCGGTTCCTCGACGCGCACCGGCTGGAAGCGACGCTCGAGCGCAGCGTCCTTCTCGAGGTGCTTGCGGTACTCGTCGAGCGTCGTGGCCCCGATGGTCTGCAGTTCGCCACGAGCCAGCATCGGCTTCAGAATCGACGCAGCGTCGATAGCGCCCTCGGCTGCGCCGGCGCCGACGAGGGTGTGGATCTCGTCGATGAACAACACGATGTCGCCGCGGGTCTTGATCTCCTTCAGCACCTTCTTCAAGCGCTCTTCGAAATCGCCGCGGTAGCGGCTGCCCGCAACGAGCGCACCGAGATCGAGGGTGTACAACTGCTTGTTGCGCAAGGTGTCGGGGATGTCGTTGCTGACGATCTTCTGCGCGAGCCCTTCGACGATCGCCGTCTTGCCGACGCCGGGCTCGCCGATCAGCACCGGGTTGTTCTTGGTGCGGCGGCTGAGGATCTGCATGACGCGCTCGAGCTCGCGGCTGCGACCGATGACCGGGTCGAGCTTCTTCTCGCGAGCGAGCTGGGTGAGGTTGCGACCGAACTGGTCGAGGATCTGGCTGTTGCCCTTGTCGCCGGGCGTGTCTTCCTTGCCCTGCTGGCCGGCGGCCGCGGCCTGCGGCTCGCCCTTGCCCTGCGCGCCACCCTGGTAACCGCTGAGCAACTGGATGACTTGCTGGCGAACACGCGAGAGGTCCGCGCCGAGCTTGACGAGCACCTGGGCCGCAACCCCTTCGCCCTCGCGAATGAGACCGAGGAGGATGTGTTCGGTGCCGATGTAGTTGTGGCCGAGTTGCAGCGCCTCGCGCAACGAAAGTTCCAAGACCTTCTTGGCTCGAGGTGTGAACGGGATGTGACCCGACGGTGAGGTACCTCCCTGACCAATGATCTCCTCGACCTGATTGCGGACGGCCTCGAGCGAGATGCCCAGACTCTCGAGCGCCTTCGCCGCGACCCCTTCTCCTTCGTGAATGAGACCGAGGAGAATGTGTTCGGTGCCGATGTAGCTGTGACTCAGCAGCCGAGCTTCTTCCTGAGCCAGCACTACGACCCGCCGTGCCCGATCGGTGAAGCGTTCAAACATGATGGAAGTGTATCGGCGCGCGCCGCACGCAACGTGCCGCGCCGAACCTCGTTGGGTCGCACGACCTATCGGTTGACTGGCGGCTTCTTTACGGCGTTCCGGGGTGGATGGCTAGCCTGACGTCGTGGCGCCCTCGCCGTTCTTCAACGTGGCCGGTATGGCCGACGACGTGCAACGCATCGAGGCCGCGCTGGTCGAATCGGTGCACACACCCGACCCATACCTCAACGAGATTGCATCGCACCTGATCATCGCCGGTGGGAAGCGTTTGCGGCCGGTGCTCACGGTCGTCGCCGCGCAGGTGTGCGGAGCCTCCGATCCCGAACTCAGAGAACGGTCGATCCAGGGCGGCATTGCGTGCGAACTGGTGCAGACCGGCTCGCTGTACCACGACGATGTGATGGACGAAGCGGCGACCCGACGCGGTGTCGAAACGGTCAACGCAAAGTGGGGCAACCTGCAGGCGATTCTGGCGGGCGACTTCTTGCTGTCGCGGGCATCGGGAATCGCCGCGTCGCTGGGCACCGAGGTCGCCGGGCTGCTGGCCCGCACCATCGGTCGATTGTGCGAAGGACAGATCGAGGAGTTGCGCCACACGTACAACTCGGCACGACCTGAGTCGAGTTACATGGGGTCGATCAGCGGCAAGACGGCGTCGCTGTACGCGACCGCAGCGCGCATCGGTGGCCTGGTCGCGGGGTTCGATCGAGCGTTGACCGACGCGCTGACCGAGTACGGCGAGGCGTATGGCATCGTCTTCCAGATCGTCGACGATCTGCTCGACATCACCTCCACCGACGACCAGTTGGGCAAACCCGCCGGGCACGACATGGTCGAGGGTGTCTATACGTTGCCGGTCATGCGAACGTTGCAGGCGGGCGGAGTGCCGGCGATGGAACTGCTCGCGCTGCTCGGCAAGCCGCTCGACACCGCCGAACGCGAGAAGGCGCTGAGGATCGTGCGTGACAATGGTGGTGTTGCGTCGGCGTTCTCGACTGCGAAGGACTGGGCGAAGCGCGCGGTCGCCGCCTGCGACGCGCTTCCGGCATCGCCCGCAACCGACGCACTGCGCGCCGCCCCGGCCAACCTGATTGCTTCGGTCAGCTAGGCACAACTCGGCCAGAGTTTGGGGGTGATCGACGTGGCGTGTCAAGTGCCGGCCAGGGCGCTGGACACTCCACGTCGATCACGCGTTGGGGGCGAGTCTGACGAGCTTGGCTGCGGCCTTGTACGCCACTTCTGCCGGGCCCAATTCGTCGGGTCGCAACAGGTTGGCCATGATCCGGAGCACCCACTCCATCAATGGGCGACTGTGCATTCCGGCCCGAGTCAGTTCGCGCATCAGCGCTGGCCGACCAATCACTCGGGCGAACAGTCGGGCGACCTTGAAGTACTCGCCGTACTCGTCGTCGAGCAGTGACGGATATCGCTGCAGCGCGGTTGGGTCTCCGGCGTCGAGCGCTTCGTGCAGAACCTGCGCGGCCATTCGAGCGGTCTCGTAGGCATAGTCGATACCCTCGCCGTTGAACGGATTGACGCTTCCGGCGGCGTCGCCGATGACGAGGTATGACGGCCCGGCCTTGGGGCCGACAGATCCGCCCATCGGGATGCGCCCACTGGTGGCTTTGCACTCCGGCTGGTCGGGGTTGATCTCCCAGCGATCGGCGACCTGGTGGGCGTAGGCGTCGAGGAGATGCGTGGTGTTGACGCTCTTGAATTCGCGGAACGTCGACAACAGCCCGACCCCGATGTTGACGGTGCCGTCACCGACGGGGAAGATCCAGCCGTATCCAGGCATCGGGTTGCCATTTCGATCCTTCACGTCGAGCGCGGATTCGATCCACGGTTCGGCATGACGCGGCGATTCCCAGTAGGTGCGAATCGCCGTGCCATACGGCCACTCGCGCGTGCGGAAGGTTCCGAGTGAGCGCCCGAAGCGACTGTTGGCGCCATCGGCGACCACCACGTAACGGGCCCGGATCTCGATGGGTTCGCCACTGGGTGGTTGCACCACTGCGCCACGAACGAACCCACGATCGACGATCGGCTGCAGCGCCTCGTGACCCTCGAGCAACGTGGCACCAGCAGCGACAGCGTTGTGGGCAACGATCGTGTCGAGCTCGCGGCGACGCACGACATAGCCGAACTGCGGATAGACCGGATGCGACGGCCACTGCAGTTCCAGCTGGCGGCCCATGCCCGTGGCTCGCAGGCCGTTGTAGCGATGGAACTGGGTCAGCTGGTCGGCGAGGCCCATCTCGTTCAGCTGATGCACAGCGCGAGGAGTGAGGCCGTCACCGCACGTTTTCTCGCGGGGGAACGACTTGCGCTCGACGATCGTGACGTTGTGACCGTACCGCGCGAGCCAGTATGCAGCTGAGGCGCCGGCTGGGCCGCCGCCGATGACCAGTACGTCAGTCGATGACGTCACTCAGGTGCCGGCGGATGAACCAGCAGCAGGTTCCTTGCCGACCTTGATTGCCCCGGTCACCGTGGTTTCGATGTTGTCGAAGGTCGCCGAACCATCCTCGAGCGCGAGCCACGCGGGCGACTCTTCGGAGCACCAGTTCTCGAACTCTTCCTGGTTGGCGCCGGCGGCATCGGCGCCGCCCAGCGTGAATCGCTCGTGGCACACGACTGCGAGAATCTGTGCTTCGGTGAGCTGAGCCGACTGGCCCGGCATGTTGCCCCTCGCTCTGGTGAGGTGAGCCCCTCCCTCGCGATTCGGGTCGCCATAGCTTTCGATGCCGGCTGTGACGTATGCGTCGGTGCCGGCGTACACCCAACGCAACATGTCTTCGATGTGCGGGAACGTCTTCAGGATCTCTCCCTGCGAGAACTGATAGCCGAGGCCGGCAACACCCTCGCCGTTCGTGCCGTGACAGCTCGAGCAACCGGTGTACAGCGCGGCGCCCTCGCCGAGCGGGCCGGCGATCACCTCGGTCGCCGGGGTGAGCGCGCGGACGTACATGAACGCCCACAACGGCAATGTACTGAGTGTGGCGAAGGCCCAGTAGGGGATCTTCTTGCGCGCCTTCGCCGCGGCGACGACGGGGATGTCGGGCTGTGGGGGAGGAGGACCGACCGGCGCTGGCGGCACGGCCGCGGGGCTTTGCACGGCCGGCGCGCTGGGGGTGGCGGTGGCCGCTGCAGAAGCTGGAGTCGCGGCGTCACCGGCCGCGTCACCGGCGGCAGCCGGAGTTCCGCCCTCCGCCTGCGTTCGTGCTGCTTTGCTGCGCTTCAGCAGGTGCTCGGGAATTTCGGTCACGGGTGCCCACGATAGACGCCGAGACGATGAGATCAGGAAATCCTCGCAACGAATTCTCCGCGAAGCGTGCACGAATTCACAACCGGTCGATTGTCGGTAACGGGCGTGGTAGACCGGAACCGGAACCTGTCCGTCGACTCGTCAGAAATGGCAGTCAACCGCGGATGGGTGACTACAGTTTGTGCGGCAGTTCACATTCGGAGCGAACACGGAAGGCAGCGCTGTGCTGATCGCGATCGACATCCTCACATGGCCAGGCGTCAATCAGGCGTTCCTGTTTTCATTTGTGCTGTCGAGTGCCATGGCCCTGGCGGCGATTCCCTACGCGAAACGCCGCCCCAAGGGCACAGCGGTGTCGTGGGGCGAGGCGATGATTGCCGCGGTGTATGTGTTCGGTGTCATGTTCGTGGCCTTCGGTGTCGTTCCGCACCAATGGATCGACCACGCCGACAAAGATCTCGAATGGTCGAAGGACAAGATCATCTACGGCCCATTCGATCTACTCAAGCCCGAGTCGAGGGGTGGCAGCTTTCCGTTCGATGCGTCGTACGAAGCCGTTCGCGACACTGTCGTGGTCATCCTGCACGTCTGGTACTTCGGACTCATCCTGTTTCTCTGGAAGGTGTGGCAGGGGCGCGGCGACGCCAAGCCCAGCACCGAAATCGCTACCAGCACGTACGGCCGTCCCTTGGTGAAGAAGGGCTAGCGCGTATGGCTCGCACTGACGCCAACCCGCCGATGATGCCGTACACCGACGAGTATCAACTCGTCGAGGTCGATGCGGACTACTTGTCGAAGGCTGTCAAGCCGAAGCAGTTCATCCACATCGACCAGACCGAGTGCATCATGTGCGAGGGCTGCGTCGACATCTGCCCGTGGAAGTGCATCCACATGGTCACGCCCGACGCGATCGTCGAGGCCACGGGCACCGAGTTGCCGGGGCTGGATCCCAGCGACAAGGTCCTGTTCATCATCGACGACGACATCTGCACGCGTTGTGCGTTGTGTGTCGATCGCTGCCCAACCGGCGTGATCATTTTGGGCAGAGCGGGCGCGCCCGATAACAGTGGCGACTCTCACGTTCGCACCAACAACCATGGCTATGCCTACGGCATGCGGCTTTAGGGGTATCGACCAATGGCAAATATTCTCGACGAACGACCGAAGCCGACGATGAAGGACCGTCTCTCGAAACTCTGGGGCGGCACGCAGGGCAGCCAGGCATGGAACTCGATCTTCCGTCCCGGTTCGATCTTCCGCAAGGGGTACACCGACTCGCCGCGCAACCGCAGCTATGTCGTCATGAACTCCGTCCTCTACCACTTGCATCCCGTGAAGGTGAAGCGCCACGCAGTGAAGGTCAGCTACACGCTGTGCCTCGGGGGCTTGAGCTTCTTCCTCTTCATTCTGCTGACCGTTACCGGCATCTTCTTGATGTTCTTCTACCGCCCGACCGACGTGGCAGCGTGGAACGACATCTCCAATCTGCAAACGTCAGTGGCGTTCGGATTGCTTGTGCGCAACATGCACCGCTGGGGTGCGCACCTGATGGTGCTCAGTGTGTTCCTGCACATGGCTCGCGTGTTTTATCACGGTGCGTACAAGGCCCCACGCGAGTTCAACTGGGTGATCGGTGTCGTGCTGCTCATGCTCACGTTGCTGCTCAGCTTCACCGGGTATCTGTTGCCGTGGGATCAGTTGGCACTGTGGGCCGTGACCGTCGGTACCAACATGATGGGCTATACCCCCGTGTTGGGCACGCAGGTGCGCTTCGTGCTGCTCGGCGGCAAGGAGATTGGTTCTGAGACCTTGCTGCGCTGGTATGTGTTGCACGTCTTGATGTTGCCGTTCGTCATCGTCATCTTCATGGCCATCCACTTCTGGCGTGTCCGCAAAGACGGCGGGATCAGTGGTCCATTGTGAGCCTTCATTTTGGGAGCGAGGTGAACTGTCGTGACTGAGATTCCCGAGCATCTCCTGAAGCGAGCCCAGCAGGCGCGCGAGAAGTCCGAAGCCGACGCCGCGCCGGCGACGCCCGCTGCCGGTGGCGAGTCGACAGATGCGCCCTCCGATCCACGTATCCCGGCTCACCTGCTCGAGCGCAGCAGGGCAGCCAAAGCCCAAACCGAGGGATCAGACGGCGGCGGTGCCGTGGCCGTGCAAGAGAAGGTCGCCAGTGTCGTCGCTGCCGGCCCAAGCGTCGGCAGCGTGCCGCTGGGTGCCGGCCCCGGTGGTCACACGCAGCGTCTGCTCACGGTCGTCAAGAGCGGCTCGATCCAAGATGTCAAGGCTTCACCGATCGACAAGGTGCACACGTGGCCACATCTGCTCGCAGCGGAGTTCGTGGCTGCGTTGGCGTGTACGGCATTCACGTTCTTCTTCTCGATCTGGGTCAACGCCCCGCTGCTCGAGCAGGCGAACCCCAACCAGACCCCGAACCCATCGAAGGCTCCGTGGTACTTCTTGGGTTTGCAGGAACTGCTCACGATGTTCCATCCGATGATCGCCGGCGTGACGCTCCCTGGCGTCGGCTTGATCGTCATGATCTTCGCTCCGTACATCGACAAGAACCCGTCCAACAAGCCAGAGGATCGCAAGTTCGCCATCTCGCTCATGACCGTGCACATCATGTTCTGGTCAGTGCTGGTCATCATCGGCTCGTTCTTCCGAGGTCCTGGCTTCAACTTCACCTTGCCGTGGCGCGACGGCTTGTTCTTCGATCTGTGAGGTACACACCATGAGTCCCGCAGCCATCATCTCCATCGCCGTGGCCGTCATCGTCGTCCTGGCCGCGGTTGTGCTCGTCACTGCTGCTCGCCGCGCCGACGTTCGCGGTGCGGGTGCGCTGAGTCGTGAAACACGGCGCCGCGACAAAGACGCCGAGATCGATCTCCCCGTCGGCCAAACAGGTCGCGCCGTCGAGCGCGCAGTGAGCCAGGCTCGTAGCGCGGGCCTGGTTGCGGCGGCGCCATCGGCTCCGGTTGTATGGGTGCCGCCGGATCGCGACGCGATCGGGGTCAGTCGCCGTCAGTTCCTGAACCGGGCCAATGTGTCTTTGATGGGCGCCGGGCTCACGACCTTTGCGGCTGC
>JANOJI010000541.1:0-4475 GCA_031408175.1 Ilumatobacteraceae bacterium | reverse complement strand
CAAACACGCACGCCGGGACCGCCCAGGCACGACTCGTGTCGAGGTCCAGCACGTTACGGGTGCACAGCACACCGTCCCACTCAGACGCGTTGACGGTTGCCGCCTCGGAATGCCAGCCACCGTCCTCACAGAACTTCGCTTCGACTGCCGCCCCGGCCAAGGCTTCGGCGACGAAGTCGATTTCCTTGCGGGCGGGTGTGCGCAATGCGCTGACGATTGTATCCCTTTCTCCATGTGTCGCGTTGAGAAACGTAGGTCAGTGCAATCTGACGCAATCGCACAGCGAGCGATGCCCGCTCGCAGCCATTGCCGAGAGCGGCGGGCTCGGTGCGAAAGCGTCCGGGAAGACGATGGTTGACGCGCCACGCCCGACGTTGCTCCAATCGGTCGGGCAGTAGCCAGCGACGCATGCGCCTGCCGGGCGCGGGCCCGTCGGTACACTCTGGCCCGCATGACTCTTCGCTCGGCGGCTGCGCACCGGAATCTGCTGTACCTGCTGTCGCTGAAGGAACTCCGAACCCGCTACAAGAAGTCGATCCTGGGGTGGGCGTGGAGCCTGCTGAACCCGTTGACGCAGATGGCGATCTTCAGCGTCATCTTCCTGGTGATCTTCAAGGCCGTCCCGCAGATCGGCGACCCGAGCGGGCTGAAGAACTTCCCCCTCTACTTCCTGGCCGGCATGTTGCCGTTCAACTTCTTCTCGATCACCGTCGGCACCGCGATCGGGTCGGTGCAGGGTGGTGCCGGGCTGATCAAGAAGGTGCAGTTCCCGCACGAGCATCTGGTCTTCTCGGTGGTCATCGCCCAGTTCGTCACGTTGATGATCGAGTTGTTCGTGTTGACCGTGGCCATGTTGATCGCCGGCAACAACGTGTTGCCCTGGCTACCCGTGCTGGTGCTGCTGATGGTCTTGCTGGCCGTGTTCACCACGGGCGTTGCCCTGGCCCTGGCCGCGGCGAACGTCTTCTATCACGACGTCAACTACCTGTGGAGCATCCTCGCCCAGATCCTGTTCTACGCCACTCCGGTGATCTGGAGTCCGGCGACCGTTGGTGTGCCGTGGCTGACGCGGATCGCCGATCTCAACCCGACGGGCAGCTTCATCATCGCCGCGCACAACGTGACGTACGACCTGCGCCTGCCGGGGCCATCCAGGTGGGCCTACTTGATCGTGATCGCATTCGGCACGTTCGCGATCGGTGCGTGGGTCTTCAACCAGCTCTCGCCGAAGTTCGCCGAGGAGATGTGAGCCATGACTGATCTTGCACTCGAAGTCGACCACGTCACCAAGAACTTTCGTCTCCATCGTGAGAAGACCAACTCGATCAAGGCGTTGATCGCCGCACGCGGCCGAACCAAGTTCGACGAGTTCACCGCGCTCGACGACGTGACCTTCAGCGTGAAAGAGGGTGAGGTCTTCGGTGTCATCGGCGAGAACGGGTCGGGCAAGTCGACGCTGTTGAAGTGCATGGCCGGCATCCTGCAGCCCAACTCGGGCAGCGTGCGCGTGCACAAGCGGATGTCGGCGTTGCTCGAGCTCGGCGCCGGCTTCCACCCCGAGCTCTCCGGTCGCGACAACGTGTACCTCAACGCAGCCATCCTCGGGATGAGTCGCCGTGACATCGCCGCCCGATTCGACGACATCGTCGACTTCTCCGGCCTGGCCGGCTTCATCGACGCCCCGGTCAAGACCTACTCGTCGGGCATGTACGTGCGCCTGGCGTTCGCCGTAGCGATCAATGTCGATCCACGCCTGCTGATCATCGACGAGATCCTGGCCGTGGGCGACGTCAGCTTCCAGCAACGCTGTCTCGAGAAGTTCGTCGAGTTCCGCAACGAGGGTCGCACGATCGTGTTGGTGACCCACGCGATGAACACCGTCAAAGACATGTGCGATCGAGCGATCTGGCTCACCCATGGCAACGTCACGGGTGAGGGCGACCCCAGCGACCTGGTCGAGGAGTACACCGAGCACATGCTCGGCAACCGCGACCGCCACGCCGACGGCAGCATCCGTCGCGGTTCGGGCGAGATCCAGATCACCTCGGTGCAGTTCTTCACCGGCGACAACATCACTCCGGTGAAGCGCTTCCGAACTGGCGACAGCGTTCGCATTCACATGACCTACAGCGCCGAGAAGCCGATTCCCAAGCCAGTGATCGGTTTCACGATCGAGGCCTTGGGCGGGGCAACCATCACCGCGCCGTGCACTCGCGATGTCGGCATGATTCCCGAGACACTGTCGGGCGACGGCACGATCGAGGTTCATTTGGATGCGGTATCACTGCTGCCGGGCACGTACGACCTGCACACCTCGATCACCGATTTCAACCGGTCGCACATCTACGACAACCTGCACCTTGCATTCCGGTTCGACGTGATGAGCGGCAAGCCGTACGAATCCGGCGGCATCGTCACGGTCCGCCCGCAATGGACGATTGTCTAGCAGTGCTAGCCGACGAGTGACCCGGCAATGCTCGGATCAGAGTCGAGTCGTCGACTGGCTGCGAATACTCGCCGCCGACGGAACGTCAGCCAAACGAAGCAACCCACGACGGCCGCGAAGAACCCGGTATTGAGAAGGAAAACCGTCCGGGCCTGGTCGTGCACGATGCCACACGGTTCGCGCTGAAACGCGAGCTTGGGTTTGCCCTCGGGCTGCGCCTTCAGCGTCGGTAACGGCGAGTCGCCCCGAGGCGCACTGTCGAACAAAACATTGCATTCAACCGTTGTTGAAACGGTCGTTGGTGCCGGCAATGTGAAATCGATACCGACCGGCACCGCGTCGGAGGGAGATTGGAACGCCCAGAAAATGAGGACGCACGCGTACCAAACGACCGTTCCCACCATGCCAATCAGTGCGTATCGTCGGCCAGCGAACATCTCCCACACGATATCCGTTGCCGCTGAGTGAGGGTCGTCCGTGCAGTGGTCAAAGTGTTTCACCGCACCGACCGCCGCTCGCCCCTGTTGCAACGTAGATCCGTGCCGCTACCGGGACCGGGATAACCTCATCCAGATGGGCGAGCAACGCACAGAGCACCCGGTCGTCCGAATCTCCAGCCAAGTGATCGCCCCAGACGATCTCGAACAGCGGTTGCGCGCTGCCCATGTGCAGCTCAATCCTTCGTCTGGCGCCGGTCTGCTCGACACCGTCGAAGGACGGCACTCCACAGTTGACTCGGCCAGGCTGAGAGCCGAGATTCTCCGCAGAAACTGGCTAGTACACACACCTCCGGCGCTTGTACGCCAGCCTGGACTACGAGGCCGGCTCGCGTACTTCACGAAGCGTGTCTCCAGACGACTCATCGCCTGGTACGTCGAGCCAAGGTGGGCGATCCAGCGCGAGTTCAACGCCGAGTCGGCGCGGTTCGCAACCGACATGGTCGAGGCGATTCGACTACTTCGACGTGAAATCGAGGATGTCCAGTTCACCAACGAGCGTCTCCTCCGACGCCTGCATGCCACCGAACTGGCCAGTGCTGCGCCAACCACTCGATGGGAACCATCGTCACCACAATGACAATCCCATTCAGCGAGATACACCAATTTCACTCAGGGACTGCACGTGGCGACGCCATAACGTCCCAAATGATCTACTTGCGCGATCGGCTTCGGACGCTGGGGGTCTCGTCAGACATCTATGCCGAGCACATTCCCGCGGATCTTCGGGAGACCATCAAGCCAGTTTCGGATTGGTCAGCGGGAGGGCGAGCGTTGCTCCTGGTTCACCACTCCATGGGGCACACGGCGTTCGATCACGTGATCAGTCTCGACGTGCCGATCGTCACGGTTTTTCACAGCATCACTCCGGCGCACTTTTTCGATGACAGCTTTCTACGCACGTACATCAAGCTCGGATTCAAGCAGCTGCGCACACTTGCAGGGCGATCACTGTTCGGCATTGCGGATTCAAATCACAATCGGCACCAGATGTACGACGCTGGATTCACGTCCGTGTCGGTCCTTCCGGTCAAGACCGACTATTCGGTTGAGCGCGCCTTGAGAACGCAAACCGGCTCCCGCGGCGAGGACTGGCTGTTCGTAGGTCGAGTAGTCCCGAACAAGCGCTCGCACGAGATCGTTCGCGCATTCGCCGCGTACGTCGGTGGATTTCAGACGCCAGCCGAGTTGCACCTGGTCGGGGATCTTTCGCTCACTCCGTATGTCGATGCGGTCAAGGTCGAGATCGAATCAGCTGGACTCACATCACGTGTCACGTTGCACGGGAAGTTGTCCGACACGGACCTGCATCGTCGGTATCGCGACGCAGGACTCTTCGTCTCGCTCAGCGAGCACGAGGGATTCGGCGTGCCGCTATTGGAGGCCATGGCGTTCGGGCTTCCCGTGATCGCCCGAGACGCGGCGGCCGTCAGCGAGACATTGGGCGGTGCCGGCGCGCTTGTCGACGCGGTCGATCCAGTGACGATCGCTGCTCTCGCCCGCGTCATCGCAAGCGATGATTCGTTGCGCGA
>JANOJI010000506.1:0-1914 GCA_031408175.1 Ilumatobacteraceae bacterium | reverse complement strand
GCTCAGGTGATCGAGGGCGCGACATACTGGGGCGACGAGTACCTCAAGCGCACCTTCGCCACCGACTATTGGGGCACTCGCAACTTCCTTCCGCAAGTTGCCGCCAGCAGCCTGCCGACGGCACCCTATCCCGGCGACCACTGGCCGCCGGCTGACTCGACGTTCATCGAGGACTTCAACGCCGCGCTCGCCGAGTCCGACGACGCCAAGCGCAAGGTGATCACCGACAAGATGCAAACGGAGCTGTACGAGGAGGGCGGGTTGATCATTCCGTTCTTCGGCAACCTCATCGATGGCTACAACGTTCGGGTGCAGGGCCTCGTCGAGCGGCCGAACACCTTGAACCTCGACCACTATGGCCGTGGGTTCAAGAACCTCAGCTTCTCCGCGTGATCTGCATTCGGTGAGCTGAGCGGTTGATTCACAAGCGGCCGCCGTCTCCAGCCATGCGTTGGGGACGGCGGTCGTTGTGACCGGGGAAGGGTGTGGATGTCGAACAATCGAGGGATGTCGAACAATCGGGGGGTCGTTCGATTCGTTACCCGGCGCCTTGCGCTGGGCGTGCTGACGTTGTTGATCGTTTCCCTGGTGGTGTTTGGCGCCACACAGCTCCTGCCGAGCGATCCTGCGCAGTCGATCCTCGGCCGCAACGCCACGGAGGCGAGCGTGACGTCGTTGCGCCGTGAACTCGGGCTCGATCAACCCAAGCTCACTCAATACACGAAGTGGCTGACAGGAATCGTTAGCGGAGATCCGGGGCGCTCGTACGCCGCCAAGGTGCCGATCACGTCGTACATCAGTGACCGAGTGGTCAACTCGTTGTTCCTTCTCGTCCTCGCTTCGATCGTCTCGATTCCGGTGTCGTTGTGGCTCGGCGCCCATAGCGCGCGCAAGCGCGACAAGACCTTCGACAATGTCGCCTCGAACGTCATGTTGGGCTTGGCCTCGGTGCCCGAGTTCGTCATCGGGATCATATTGATCATTCTGTTTTCCACCCGGGTCTGGCACATCCTGCCGGCAGTCACCCAGACCGATATCGGTCAAGGTCCGTGGACCAACATGACAGGGATGATCCTGCCGACCGTCGTCCTGGTCCTCGGCGCCGTGCCCTACATCTCGCGCACGGCGCGAGCTGCGATCATCGAGGTACTGGAGAGCGACTACGTCGAGATGGCCCGCTTGAAAGGGGCCCCGGAGCGGATCGTGCTGTGGCGCCATGCGATGCCGAACTCACTTGGTCCGGTGTTTCAGGTCATCGCCCTCAACATCGCCTACTTTGCGGGTGGTGTCATTCTCGTCGAGGCTCTGTTCAACTACCAGGGAATTGGCGGGGCGCTGCGCGATGCGGTGAACACTCGAGATCTTCCGGTGATCCAGTTCCTGGTGATGGCGCTTGCAGCCGTCTACGTGCTGACCAACATCGCCGCCGATGTGGCCACTGTGCTGGTCACGCCCCGCCTACGCACGAGGCTCCAATGAACCTGCCGAACCACCCCGCCGAGTACCCCGTCCCACCCCTGCCGGACGAGGATCTCGCGTCGGCCCCGGAAGGTCAGCGACCCCCCGGGGTGTTGCGGTCTGGCTTCCGCCTCTGGCGTACCAGAGTCGGACTGATCTTCGTGACCATCCTGGTGGCGATCGCCCTGTTCGGGCGCTACATCGCCCCCTATGCCGAGAGCAAAGGCATCGCACTGCCGAATCAACCGCCCGGCAAGACCCGCCTGCCATCGACCTTCGGTTCTGGCTACAAGGGTCAAGATGTGTGGACACGCGTCCTCTACGGTGGGCGCCCGATCCTGATTGCCGCATTGCTTGCCACCGTCCTCGCCCTATTCCTCGGAACCGTGATCGGTCTGGTTGCCGCCTACAACCGCGGCAAGCTCGACGACTTCTTGATGCGAGCCATGGATGTGA
>JANOJI010000473.1:0-8966 GCA_031408175.1 Ilumatobacteraceae bacterium | reverse complement strand
TGACGATGGGAACCACGACCGGGGCTGCCGGCGCCGGAACCGCCGGCACCAACGGGGCGACGGTGGACTCGGCCAGTGCTGGTGACACGACAGTGGTAGGTGCTGCGACGGCGGGGGGCGCCGCCGTGGCCTGCGCGCTGCCGGCGCCGCTCTGCCAACCCATTGCTGTGACCAGGCCGAACAGGGCTGTCGTCGACAAACCGGCTGCCAGGATCTTCGACGTGTTCGCCGGCTTGGTGCGCTTGTTCGTCGGTGCTCGCAGTGCGGCGAGCCGTTCGGCCGCGGATGGAAGCATCGGCTCAGTCATCGTCGCCAGCGTGGTCGTCGTCGTCCCCGCTGCGGTCATCCACGGAGTTGCTCGTCGAATTGCTGGATGCTGATTCGTCCTTCGACTCGACCGAGGTGGTCACGACGCCGAACAGCAAGTTGGCGTGGAACTCGACCTCGATGTTGCCGGACTGGAATTTGACTTCAACGTTCGTTGCATCTTCTCGCTCCGAATCGGTGATGGTCCAGCCCGGGGCGGGGGTGACATCGACGATCGTCAGAACATCGCCGACGGTATCGAGTGTCACAGTGCCGGATGTACCGATCGCATAGACCGCCTGGGTGGCCACAGCGGCGGGCGGCAATGTCGTCGCCGGCTCCACCAGAGGGGCAGCCGCGATGATCGGCGTTGTCGCCGACACCGTGGTGGCGATCGAGGGCTGCGTCGGCGATGCAGCATCGACAACGAGTGGGGAGGGTGATGCGCTGCCGCTGAGCACCTGGGTGTTCACCAGCGCTGCAGCCGAGCCGGCCACCAGCACTCCGGCGATTGAGATCACTGTTGCAATTCGTGCCTTCATGGTTCAGACCTTTCCGTCGTAGCGATCACGCGGATCGCATGCACCACACGGTACGGAGGCACCTCCCAAGGGACGGGCTGCGAACATCCAAGATTTGTCCAAGAAGAGCCGCTGGCGTTGGCGGACTTGTCACAATGACCATGTGAAGCTGCTGCTGGTCGAAGATGACAAGGCCATCGCCGACACGTTGGTCGAAGGACTGACCGCTGCGGGTCACACGGTCGTGCATGTCACGACGGGGGCGGGCGCACTCGCCGAGCCCGACCACGAGATGGTGCTGCTCGATCTCGGCCTGCCCGACATGGACGGACGCGATGTGTGCCGTCAGCTGCGGCAACGCTCGCGCACGCCAATCATCATGCTCACCGCTCGCAGCGAGGAGTTCGACCGAGTGCTGGGCCTCGAGCTGGGCGCCGACGACTACGTCACCAAGCCGTTCAGCCTGCGCGAGCTCGTCGCCAGAATCGGGGCCGTGGCCCGGCGAACCAACGACGGCCCTCCGAATGCCGAGGATCGCGACATGAATGCGCCCCAAACGATCGGGGCGATGGAGCTCGACCGACGTACACGACGAGTACGAATCGATGGCGACGAGATCGCGCTGACCGCCAAGGAGTTCGATCTGTTGGCCTTTCTGGCCAACGACGTCGGGGCGGTGCACACTCGGACGGAGATTCTCGAGACTGTGTGGGACGCCCATTGGTACGGGCCCACCAAAACAGTCGATGCACACGTCGCCTCACTGCGCAAGAAACTCGGCCATCACGGATGGATCGAGGCGGTTCGAGGTGTCGGCTTTCGGTTGGAAGCTCCGTCGTGAGATGGCGGTTGATCGCTGCATTCGTCGGCGTCACGATCGTCATTCTTGCTGCACAGGACATCCCGTTGGGTCGCTATCTGCGCACCGTCGAGACCGAACGCGTGCTGGCTTCGATTCAGCGCGACGCCTTCATCCTGGCCGGTTCATCCGAGGATGCCCTGTCGGGTGAGGGGTTCGCTTCCGGCGAACAGAATCAGGACGCTCTGCAGAGCACCGTCGACATCTATCGAACGAGGACCGGCGCTCGCGTGGTGGTGACCGACGAGTTGGGCATCGCGGTTGCTGTCTCGGGAGATGAAGCGCGCCGCGGTGACGACTTCTCGACGCGACCCGAGATCGCTACGGCGCTCAGCGGAAGCCCCAGCTCGGGGCGAAGGCCCTCGGATACCCTCGGCGGCGACATCGTCTATGTCGCCGTGCCGGTCCTGTCGGGTGCGTTGCCGGTCGGTGTCGTTCGACTCACGTACTCGGCCGCAAGTGTCGACGACAGGGTATCCGACAAGCTTCGTGGGATCGTCGCGGTCGGCCTCATCTCCCTCGGCGCAGCCGCGCTGGCTGCCGCGTTGATGGCCGCGACCATTGTTCGGCCATTGCGCCGCCTGCAGCGCGCGACCGAGCAAGTTGCCGGAGGCAACTTCGACAGCAGGGCGGTGATCGACGAAGGCGCGCCGGAGATCCGTGGTCTTGCCGCATCGTTCAACACCATGACGGAGAAGATCTCGACGCTGGTCGAGCGGCAACGGTCGTTCGCCGGCGACGCCTCGCACCAATTGCGAACACCGCTGACGGCGTTGCGACTGCAACTCGAACGCGCCGCCGTCAACATCGAGACCGACCCTGCTGCGGCGCGCGGCGACATCGAGGCTGCCAGCGAGGAGACGGAACGGTTGCAGCGCCTCGTCGAGGGTCTGTTGATGCTGGCCCGGGCGGATCAGGGAACCATGGCGACCGAGATGATCGATGTTGCCGACATCGTCACCGAACGCGCCGCGATCTGGGCTCCACTTGCCGACGAGCGAGGAGTCAGGTTGGCGGCCGCCGGCATTGCCACCCTTACGGCGCGAGCCGTGCCCGGCGCACTCGAACAGATCGTCGACAACTACATCGACAACGCGCTCAATGCCGGCGGACCGGGCAACGAGATCACCGTGTCGGCGGTCGGTGACAACGGTTGGGCGGAAGTGCACGTGACCGATCGCGGTCCAGGCATGCCCACCGACCAACTGCAGCACGCCTTTGATCGATTCTGGAGGGCCTCAAGCGCAGGCCACGAGGGTTCTGGGCTGGGGCTGGCCATCGTTCGGCAATTGGCCGAGGCCAGTGGCGGCGAAGTGGACCTTGTCAACCGCTACGACGGCGGACTGGATGCCTGCGTTCGCCTCCCTCTTGCCTGACGTCAGTTGCGGTGCGCGACGAAGCGGTTCAAAAGCAGATCGAGACGGCCCCACGTGATGCAGTAGTTGCGGTCGTAGTCCCCCGAGTGGTGCACGGAGTGATGCTCCTTCGACAGCACGACACCGTGTCGCTGCGCCGCGGCAACGAGCCGCGGCACCGTCGGCATGTGTGCCCATTTGTGTAGCTGGTTGGTCATGATCACGCCAGCGACGAGGCCGACGATGAACACACCGCCATATGGATGCTGCGAGGTATCGAGGAAGAAGAACGACGGAACGATGACGGGCAGGCAGACGAACACGTTGTCGGTGTTGACCGCGATGAAAATCGCCTTGCGTCATGGCCATCGGGTCGACGTGATGATCGCGGAAGGGCTTGACGAACTTCTGGCCGATCATCGGCGTATCGGGCGAGCCGAAGTTGTCGAGCAGGAAGTGGACGATTCCCGATGCCAGGTCGGCGACCGCGTACGCGGCCACGATCAGCACGACGAGCAGAATCGCAATCGGCAACGACATGCGGTCGGCGACCTCGACCACGACGCGCCGAGTGAGCGCGGCGGCGAAGCCGACGAACGTTCCGACGGCCACGAGCTCGAAAACTCGGTGACTTCACCGGATAGTCGTATGTGCCGAGCACGCCTCGATCATCACCACCACGGCACTGCGATAGCTACTTCCTGTCGTGCTGTCAGGCGGTCGACGCTCGCCACCAGTGCGCTGCCAACAACTCGGCAACCAGGACCTCCGTCAACAAGGCCACGATCGGATCATCGTCACCGGGATATCGAACACTGGCCGACGCACCGGCCGGTTCTGCTCCAACCGTGGCGACGTGGCTACCGCGATCGGTCATCCATTTCAACGCAACGGGGTCGAATCGCGAACCGGTGAACAGCAGGGCTCGGTAATCGAGCGTTTTGGTCAGGTAGACGTCGACGTGATTCCAGTCGCCGGTTTCGCAACCGTCGGCCACCCGGCGCGGCCCCTCGCGTACCATCAGCGCACCCTGCAGCGCGGAGCCGAGCCGCTCCGCCGGGGCCAGCAGCCACAACCCCTCCGTCCCCTCGATCGACTCCAGCAACGGGGGCATCCAACCATCGCGTCGATCGAGCACGTACGCGATCGCGGCGGCGGCACGGCGCAGTCGTTCACCCAACCGCAGATCGACACCGGCCAGGCGTTGCTCCAAGACCAGGAGCGCAACCAGGGTGTGCAGATACGTGCGGCAGGCAATGCCGCCCGCCTCAACGCCGGCGTGCAGCAACACGGTGTGATCGGTCGCCAGCGACACGGAAGCATTGTTGGTGATGGCGATCGTGCGGCTGATGCCGGCGTGGGCTTCCAGCAGTGCGACGGTCTCGGCGCTTCGGCCCGAGGCGGTGATCCCGATGACTGTGAGATCCGACGACGGCGGCAGCGTGGTCTCCACCGAGGCCAACTCGGCGACAGCGACGATGCCATGGCGACGGAGCCGGCGAGCAGCAACATCGGCTGCGAACCACGACGACCCCATGCCCGTGAGCACGATCGGGCCGCTGCCGAGCTCGGGCCACGAGGGCAGCTGGTCGAGCAACGCCAGCAACGTGACCGGCTTGGCTTCGAGATCGGCCAGGAAGGCTGCCAGGTCCACGATGTCGAACCTAACCGCCGAGCAACCTTGGTAGAGCGGAATCGGCGACGTAGCGCCAGTGCGGCAGGTGGTGAATCGAGTAGGCGTACTCGTGCAGCTCCTGGGCCACACGAAAGGCCAGCAGCAGATCCTCATCGATGCTGTGTTCAGCGACGTAGGCATCAAGAGCGGCGGCAGTCGCAGCCACGGTGAACCGGTCGACGTCGTCGGCCCGATCGGGACGACGTCGCTTCACCACCACAGCACCGACATGGGCGATCGATTGCACCATCGAGGCCACGTCGCGTAGCGGTGATTGCGTTCGTGCCCGCTCGGCCGGATCCTGCAGCGGGTTGCCATCGAAATCGGTGACGACCATCGTCTCACCTACGCGCAAGAACTGGCCGGCATGGAGGTCGCCGTGAATCCGATGGCCCGCAACCCGACCGGCATCGCGCAGCGGCAGCAACGCGGTGGCAACCGACGACTCGTCCAACCATTCCAACCCGTCGAGCTGGTCCTTCGCCAGCCGGAGATCCGTCGTCGCCTGCTGGGCCACGCCTACGAGCTCGACCATCACCGGCTGCAGATCGGCGAGCGCTGAGTGCAGACGCGCCGTGATCGCGCCCATACGACGAGCGGAGTCGACCAGGTCACCGAATGACAACCGGTCGGCGAGCCAGGCCTCGACGTCGTCGACACACCAGTCCCACCCATCCACCGCCCCCGGCAGATACGACGTCACGATCGCGACGACCGCGCCGTCGCGCTCTTCGACGCCAACGAACGGCGGCATCTCGTCGAAGCCGGCCGCGGTGAGATGACGAATGAGTTGCACACCCGGATGTGGAATGGGCACCGGTGGGCGCAGCCATTTGACAACCACCGACTCGTCGACCACCACGCTGAAATTGGTCTGATCCACCGTGATCGGGCGTTCGACGGAACACTCCCGACCGAGCAACCGCGCAGCCAGTTCGATCGAGGCGCCTGGTGTCACGCTAGAACGGTAGCCATGGCCACCTTCTTGTTCATGCCGGAGAGCGCCTACGGGCCCACGAACAACTGCATTGGAATCGGCAACATCCTGTTGCAGCGCGGCCACAAGGTGGTGTTCGCCGCCGAAGCATCTTGGGCTGGCCGATTGGAGCCGCTGGGATTCCTCGAGGACCTCGTCGATCTCGCCCCACCTCCGCCTCCCGATGCGCCCGAGCAAGCGGCCGGGCAGTTCTGGACCGACTTCATTCGTGACACCAAGCCGGTGTTCCGCACGTCGACGTTCGACCAGCTCAGCGGCTTCATGCAGCCGACGTGGCAAGCACTGATCGATGGCGCCATGTATTGCGAGCCGCATCTGAAGGAGATCATCGAGCGCCAACGTCCCGACGTGATCATCGAAGACAACGTCAACTGCTTTCCCGCCCTGACCACCGCAGGCGTGCCGTTCGTACGCATCGTCAGCTGCCAGCCGCTGGAGATGAAGGGCCCAGATATCCCACCCACATACAGCGGGCTGCCTGCCGACGATCGCCGTGAATGGGATGAGTTCCGTGCCGAGTACGACCGAACCCATCGGCCCACATGGGAGGCCTACGACGAGTGGGTGCAATCATGCGGGGCACAACGGCTGGCTGATCTCGAGTTCATCCACGAGAGCGCCCACCTGAACCTGTACACCTACCCCGAGATCATCGACTACACCGATCGACGACCACTCGGTCCGACGTGGCATCGGCTCGACTCGTCGGTGCGTGCCACCGACGAACCGTTCGAACTGCCCTCCGAACTCGGAGCCGCCTCGTCTGATGGCAGCGCGCTCATCTACCTGTCGCTGGGCTCGCTCGGCTCCGCCGACGTCGAGCTGATGCAGCGTCTGGTTCACGTGCTCGGCCAAACGCCACATCACTACATCGTGTCGAAGGGTCCGTTGCATGACACGTTCGACCTGCCGCCCAACATGTGGGGCGCCCAGCAGGTACCACAGACCAACGTATTGCCGACCGTCGATCTGGTCATCACCCATGGCGGCAACAACACGACCACCGAGAGCTTCCACTTCGGCAAGCCGATGGTGCTGCTGCCCCTGTTCTGGGATCAGTACGACAACGCTCAGCGGGTGCACGAGACCGGCTACGGAGTACGGCTGTCGACCTACGGGTTCGACGATGCAGAGTTGATCGGGGCAATCGATCGCCTGCTCATTGATGAAGATCTGCACACCAGAATGGCGGCCAATGCCGCCATCATCCGCTCGCGCGGTGGCACGCAACTCGCGGCCGATCTGATCGAGGGCATCGCCCGCTGACCCCGAGTCGCAGCCGGCGACGAAGGCGCTGGCCCGGCGGTACAATGATCGCTTCTCATGCCGGTCCTCAGCACGTCCGACACTGGGCGTCATCATCAACCACGAAGGATCGCCATGCCTACACCGAAGCCTCGTCCAGCCACCAAGCGCGCCAAAGCAGCCGCAGCGATTGCCGAAGACCTCACCACCAGTGAGGGTGTGGCCCAGGCCATCCGCACAGAGTCGATCGACCTGACTCCCTCGGTGAATCGAATCATGAACGCCGGCCTGCACGAGGCGGCCTGTTTCAAGGCGATCACCCTGTTCCGCGCTTCACTCGGCGTGCCGGGCGATCCCAATCGCTACCCGGACCACGCCATCGAAGCCGGCCGCAAGGTCAAAGAAGCCGTCTAGACACGACTGGGTGGCGAAGTACATTTCTGTCGTCCTCGGGAACTTTTCGCATTCTTTGGACGACAAACTTGAGATATGTCTTCTCACCGACGCCAGCGTGTGCTCTCAGCCGCCATCCTCATTGGTCTTGTTGGCATGTGGGCGCCTGCGCGCGTCGATGCGCACGCCGAGTTCGAAAATGCTCCGGCCAGCGTAGACGCCGACAGCGACATCGCACTCACGTTGTTCGTCGAAGACGAGCGCGATGAGGCCACCTACAACGAAAAAGTTGCAGTTCGACTGCCGGAGGGATGGACCGGCGTGGCCTGCGAGAGCAAGCCGACGTGGACGTGTGCGATCGTTGTCGAGTCACAGCGCGTCGTCATCCGCTTCACCAAAGACGAAGGCGCCGCACCCGCCGAGGACGAGACCTTCAACATCACCCTCCACTCGGGAACGAATCTGGGAACCGCGACCTTCCCCGTACTGCAGACGTACAACACGGGCGAGGAAGTCGGCTGGATCGGCGATCCGGGGCTGGACAATGAAGCACCCACCCTCGAAGTCGCTGGCGACGCACCCGTCACGCCGCCAACGACCACCACGACAATCCCACCCACGACCACCGTTGTGCCGACCTCCGCCCCAACCACTGTCGCCAGCACGCTGCCACCGACGTCGGCACCCAGCACCAGTGCCGCCACCACCGGCGCACCCACCGACACAGCCCTCATCCTTGCGCCAACGGCCACGCAACCGAGCGAAGCCGAGTCGGACGGAGGGAGCGCAGCCACGATCATTCTGATCGTGCTGGTGTTGGCCGCAGCAGGTGCAGCGATGTTCTACTACTGGAAGCAGCGCAGCGCGCCAACGCCTCCGGCTTGACGCGAGGTTCGGCGCGTCAGACTATGAGGGCGAGTTGCTCGACGGCGTGCACGACCATCGGGTCGACGGTGACACTGCCACCCTCGATCGCCTGGGCGAGATCGACGCGCATCTCGTGTTCCCAGAATCGGTCCAAATGTCTCGCCGTCGCGGCCACGGCATCGCTGCCGACGTCGGCGACGAATTGGCGGGCGATTTGGTTCGCCATCCGCACCAAAGCACCGAGCCGGTGCTCGGGGTGATCGATCTCGGCCGTCGCGGCCGTGTGGCCCGGCGATACCTGCACAGCGGTGACTTTGTACTCAGGACAATTGGTCGCCCAGTCGGAGTGCTCGGTCGTGACAACGTTGGCGCCAGTGACCGGGTAGTGGAACGTGGTGTACACAACCCCTTGCGACATGCGGTCAGAAATCTGCGCATGCATTGTTGTGGCGCCGACACGACTCGCGAGCGTCACTTCGTCGCCATCTTTGATCCCGCGCTCCTCGGCATCGTGCGCATGAATCTCGAGCACATCTTCGCCGTGCCACTTCACGTTCTGTGTACGACGTGTTTGTGCGCCAACGTTGTACTGGCTCAGAATGCGTCCGGTAGTAAGTAGCAACGGGAAGCGCCGAGTCGACTTCTCGTCGGTGGGCAGATACGGCGTGGCCGTGAACTTGCCGAGACCGCGCACGAATTTGCCCTCGTGCATGATCGGCGTACCCAACGGATTCGCTTCGTTGCACGG
>JANOJI010000466.1:0-7052 GCA_031408175.1 Ilumatobacteraceae bacterium | reverse complement strand
TCTTCGACAAACCGTGTCACACCCGCGGCGTACAACGTTGCTATGCCAATCATCTCCCATCCTCGCCCCACCCACCGGGCCTGTTCCTGGTGCGCCACCGAGTTCCCCGTCGTTTGCCGTCCGGGGCGGCCCCGCTTGTATTGCAACCACGCCTGTCGCCAGCGCGCGTACGAGCATCGCCACGGCTTCGAGCACGAGCGAACCGTTCGGGCCCTCCCGGCGCAAGCCCGCGGAGAGACGTGGACCGGCACGGGATACGAACGCAGCCTCACGGGCCTCGCTGGCAGCGTCGGCAAGGTGCATGCCCTGCGGACATCGGTGCGTCCCGAGGGGCGCCGCCGCGAAACCTTGTGCGGTCTACTCGCCCCTCCGCTGGCCGGTCAGCACTTCAATGCACTGCATCGCGCAGCATGCAAGACGTGTGTCACCGTCGCAGCGGCGAATCCGCTGCGGTTCGGCATCGCTCCGTCCAACGAACTTGCTCGGTTGCGGGCAATGCTCGCTGAGGTAACTGAGCAGCGAATCGACCCGGCAGCAGGGCTTCGATGGATCAACCGCAACGATCCTGCAGCAGCCTGACAGACCGGCACGGAGCGATCATGGCGAGCCGAACCTCAGGGGTAGCCTGAGGGTGATGCCAGAGCTGTCAACCATCATCTGGCTCCTCGCTGGCCTGGCGATCGGCTACGTCCTGTGGAAAAGCGGTATTGGCCTGCTGAGAAGCTTCACCACGCCAATGCCCCCACCTCCACCTTCCGGTGAGCTACGCAAGGTCAACGTCAGGTACCGATGCAGCGTGTGCGGCCTGGAAATCAAGCTCACGCTGGCCCCGGATGCGGATCCGCCTCCGCCGCGACACTGCCTCGAGGACATGGAAGTGGTCGCGCCGCTCTATGACTGATCTCCACAGCCTGTGGATAAGTATGTGTGCAAACTACAAGAGTGTGAGTTAGCTCAGCGCCATTTCGTGGCGACCCAGAGGCCGGCCAACAGGAAACCGAGCCCGACGAGCACCGGTGTATTCGTCGTGTCCCAGATCACGTAGCGCGACAGAATCGACAGCACGCCGATTGCCAAGAGGGTCAGCATCAGTATCGGCACCCACCGCGGGCTCTCGTAGAACTCCTTCGGTGTCGGCGGGGTGTAACGCGACGACGCCGAGACTCCGGCCGACGACGTGGTGATTGGCTCGTGCGTCGTCGTTGCCTGTCCTGGTCTGGTGCCCTTCGGGGTCAGCCGACCCGATGTCTTGCGTTTCGGTGGAGCCACGGCGTGAGAGCATAGGCCACAGAACACATTCGACACGACCGGACGCTCTGCGGCAGTCTGTGGCAGTGACGGCGCAGCGGGTTCTGGTGATCGACAGCTACGACAGCTTCGTGTACAACCTTGTGCAGTACCTCGGCGAACTCGGTGCCGAACCGATCGTGGTTCGCAACGATCAGCTGACGATCGACGAAGCGCTCGCGATCGAGCCCGACGCTTTGTTGCTCTCGCCGGGTCCCGGCCGACCGGAGGACGCCGGCATCATCTGTGCGGCGGTTCCCGCTTTCGCCGAGCGTGGCATCCGTGTCCTGGGCGTGTGCCTGGGTCTCCAAGCGATCGGTCATGTATATGGCGGCTCGATCGTTCGCGCACCGACGCTGATGCATGGCAAGACCTCACCCATCGAACACAGCGGCGTTGGCATCTTTCATCGACTACCGTCGCCACTGACGGCCACCCGCTACCACAGTCTGGTGATCGATCCGGCGACCATGCCGGAGTGCCTCGAAGTCACCGCTACCTCAGGCGACGTGGTGATGGGCGTTCGACACCGCGATCTGCCGATCGAAGGCGTGCAATTTCACCCCGAGAGCATCCTCACGGGAGTAGGTCACGACTTACTTCGCAACTTCCTTGACGGTGACTAGGGCCCCGAGGGATTGAAGGTCTTTTCGTCCGTGGCCGAGTTGTTCCCGGAACTCGGGTCGGTCACCCCGCTCGGTGTCGCGACCGTCGCCATGTTTGACAAGGTCAGCGGCGACGTCCCGCCGAGCGTTCCGGTCACGGTGAACGTCACGGAACCGCCAACCGGTAGGTCGACCGCGACGTTGTTGATGTCGTTGCTGCCACTTGCCGGACAATTGGCCCCGGGATCGTCGACGCAGATCCAGCTCACAGAAGTGAGTTGGTCGGGCACGTTGTCGTTCACACGCGCCGAGGTCACCGCCGACGGGCCGGCGTTGGTGACGATGATGGTGTAGGTCACGGTTGACCCCGAGAAACTGCTGGTTTTGGTAATCGACAGATCGGCGGTTGGCGGAGCGGTTGTCGGCGGAATGGTCGTCGGCGGAGCCGTGGTCGTCGGCGGTACTGCCGCCTTGCCCACCTGCAACCGGATGGTCGTTCCGGGCAGCACCGTTTCGGTCGATGGAATGCTCTGCGAGATGACGATGCCATCCTGAGCAGAGCCGGTGGCGACGGTCACGAGTACGACGTTGGCCACCAGACCCCGTTGCGTGAGTTGGTTGCGGGCGGCGGCCTCGGTGAGCCCCTCGACCGGCGGCACCCTGACCTTGGCCGGCCCCGCTGACACGATGACGTTGATCGGCGAGCCCTTGGCGAGGGGCGTGCTGACGGCAGGGTCGGTTCGAAGCACCGAGTTTGCGGGTACGTCGGCACTGGGTTCGGTGACGAGGGTGACGACGAATGTGTACGGCTCGGCTTCGAGGAAGGCCTTCGCCGCTTCACCGGTCTGGCCGGTCACGTCGGGAACCCCGACCTGATCGGGAGCCTTGGACACGGTCAGAATGATCGCGGTGCCTTGCACGGCTGACTCGCCGAAGGGCGGGTTGGTGCTCAACACTCGGCCCGGCTCCAGTGTTGAATCGACCACGAACACCGTGTCGGGTGACACGGTGAAGCCATCGCCGGCCAAGGCGTTGGTTGCTTCCTCGATCGTCATGCCCTTCACGTCGGGGATCGGTACGGGTGCCTTGATCGGGTTGTAGAAGACATCGATCGCCTGGCCCGTCGTGACGATGGTGCCGGCGATGGGTGCGGTGCGGACGACGGCGCCTTCCACGGCGCCCTCCGTTGGTTCCTCGACCGGGTTGAACGCCAACCCGGCATCCTCCAACGTCGCGGTTGCCACGTCGAGCTGCAAACCGACCACGTCGTCGAGGGCAAACGACGTGCCCTTCTCATCGTTCTTCAACACGTTGAAGAGCACGATTCCGCCGGCAACCAATGCCAGCAGCGCAATGAACGCAGCGACGCCGTACCAGTTGTTGCGGGCAGGACCGCGTTGCTGCTGCGGCATCACAGCGGTTCGAGCCAGCACAGTCGTTGCACCTTGCGAGGGATTCGCGACGGTACGCGGCATCGCCCGGGTGACGTTGGCCGCGGCCCCAGTGTCACCCGTGCGCGGTGGTGGCGCCGAAGCCGCACCCGCGACCGACGCCAATGCCAACACCGGCTCACCGCTGCGGTACCGGCGCAGGTCGTCGCGCAACGCCTCGGCGTTGGCGTAGCGCATGTTCGGATCCTTGGCCAACAGTTTGGCGACAATCGCCTCGAACGGCCGGGGCACGTCGGCGACCAATTGGTTCAGCGGTTGCGGTAGATCGTGGACCTGCTTGTAGGCGATGCTGACCGGATTCTCTCCGGCAAACGGCGGCTTGCCGGCAACCATCTCGTACAACACGATGCCGAGCGAATAGAGATCGCTGCGCGGATCCGGTTGGGCCCCTTGGGCTTGCTCGGGTGAGAAATATGTCGCGGTGCCCATCACCGAGCCAACCTGGGTGAGGTTGTTCTCGCTCGACGCATTCATCGCCCGGGCGATACCGAAGTCGGCAACCTTCACCTGTCCGTTGCCGCCGATCAAGATGTTGGCCGGCTTGATATCGCGGTGCACGACGCCGCTGGCGTGGGCGTTACCGAGCGCTGCAGCGACCTCGTTGGCGATCTCGGCCGCCTGCACAGAATTGATGTGGCCGTTGGCGCGCAAGATGTCGGCGAGCGTGCGTCCCTGCACGTACTCCATCGCCATGAAGTAGGTGTTGGCGTACTTGCCCCAGTCGTAGACGGCAACGATGTTGGGGTGGGTCAGGTTGGCGGCGGATTGAGCTTCGCGGCGAAAACGCTCGACGAAGTTCGGGTCGGTGGCGAACTCGGGGAACAGCACCTTGATGGCCACCAGGCGGTCGAGCAACAGGTCGCGCGCCAAGAAGACGTCGGCCATGCCACCCCGCCCGATGCGCTGTTGAATTTCGTAGCGGTCGTTGAGTACCGTCCGCTCGCCGTTGTCTGTCACGTGCTGCCTACGCTGCTTTCTTGCGCGTCGAACGCGTCACGAGGTTACCCACGCATCGCCATTTATCTGACGTCACCCGTGTCTCACCCACCGGTCACACCCGGGTTGGCGAAGAGATAATCGAGTACCTGTTTGGCGATCGGACCCGCCAATCTTCCACCGGTGCTGGCGCTGACCTCGTCGTCGGGGCCGCCCTTCAGCACCACAGCGACGGCATATTGCGGATCGACGGCAGGTGCGAAACCGATGATCCAGGCATTCGATCGCTCGGGCCCGGTCACGTTCAATTGCGCTGTGCCGGTCTTGGCCGCGGCTTGGATGCCGCCCTCGAGCGCCATGGCTGTGCCGGTTCCCTGATTGACGACGCCAATCATCAACGTGGTCAGTGTCTCGGCTGTCGCCGCCGAGATCGGAGTCTTCCACGCAGATGGTGTGGTACGAGTCAGCACTCCGCCACCGTGGTCGAGCGTGGCCTCGACCACGTGCGGCTGCATCATCACGCCGCCATTGGCAATCGTGCTGGCGATCATGGCCATGTGCAGTGGAACCATCGTGGTGCTTCCCTGACCGAAGCCGCCGATCGCGAGCAGCGGGAGTTGATCCGTGAAGTCGGCAACCTCACCAAAGGCGCTGGCTGCTGGCGCCGGCAGATCGATTGGCACGGGCTCGCCAATGCCCCACTTTTTCGTGCCTTCGACCATCCTCCCGGGACCCACCTCGATGGCCAATTGGGCAAATGGGATGTTGCAGCTGCGGTAGAACACCACGACCATCGTGCCACCGCACACCGTCCCCCCGTAGTTCCCGATGGGGTCGGTCGTCTGGGGCGGGATGTACTGCGTGGCGTCGGGGAACACGCGGTCGAGCGACGTGACACCGGTCTCGAACGCGGTAGCCGTCGTGATGACCTTGAACGCCGAACCCGGCATGTACCGCTCTTGGTAGGCATTGGCGAGCAGTGGCTTGCCGGGCAGCGCGTTGAGGAACGTCAGCACGTCCTCGGCCTTTTTGGCGTCATGCACGGCGACATCGGCAGGGTTGTAGCGAGGGTTGCTGATCATCGCGATCACGGCCCCAGTGTGCGGGTCCATCACCACCACCGAGCCTTCGCGTGTGCCGAGCGCATCGGCGGCGACCTGCTGCACGTCGGGGCGCATCGTCAACGCGACGCTGCCGGTGTTGTCGTCGCCGCTGAACAGCCCACTGATGGCGCGGAGCTTCTGCTCGCTGGTATCGCCCATCAACACTTCGTTCTGCGTCCGCTCGATCTGAGTCGAGCCGAAGCTGAACGTGTAGTAGCCCGTGACGTTGCCGAACAGATCGCCTGTGGGGTACTCGCGCTGATACTTGAACTGGGCGCCGCGCAACGTCGGAACACTTCTGGCCAGCACCGTTCCGTCGGCGGCAAGTATCGCGCCACGCGGTCGATTGAAATCTCGTTCGGTCTGACGGTTGTTGCGTGGGTCGGCGTTGAGCTCTCGTTGGCGGCCGACCGCCAACACATTCAATTGCACGAACAGCACGAGATAGCAGGCCAGAAGGGCCACGGCGAGACGGCGGATCTGCTTGTTCATGCTCCGGCCTTCGCCGCGGCGCGCCGTTGTCGATAGGCATCGAAACGTTCCGAGGTGGTCAGTTCGTTCGGTGTCTCGCCAAGGCGGCGTGCGGTCGAGTCGCTGACGCGAACCAGCAACGCCAGGAGTACGTAGTTGGCCAGAAGGCTGGAGCCGCCGTAACTCACGAAGGGCAAGGCGATGCCGGTGAGCGGGACCACGCGGGTGACACCGCCGATGATGATGAACGCCTGCATGCCGAAGATCGTCGTGAGGCCGGTGGCCAGCAACTTCTCGAAGGCCCTGTCGGCTCGGATAGCGATCCGCAGGCCGCTGCCGATGATCAGCAGGAAGCCGATGAGTATCGCGGTCGTTCCCAGCAACCCGAGTTCCTCGCCAATCGCGGCAAAGATGAAGTCGGTCTTCGCCACGGGAATCTTGTTGGGGCTGCCGAGCCCGAGCCCCGTGCCGCCGGTGCCGCCGTTGGCGAACGCAAACATCGCCTGCACGATCTGGTAACCCTTGCCTTCGTATTGCGGCCAAGGGTTGCGCCAGATGGCGACTCGCGTCTTGACGTGATCGAACAACCGCCAGGCCACGAACGCCGCGCCGGAGAACAGCAGCAGGCCAATCACCAGGTAGCTGGCCCGCTCGGTGGAGACCCACATCATCACGACGAACAGGGTGAAGAACAGCAGTGACGAGCCGAGGTCCTTCTCGGCCACCATCACGACAACGGCGAATCCCCAGGCGAGGGCAATCGGCAGGAGATGTCGCAGTTCGGGCAGATGAAAGGGCCCGACACGCCAGGCACCGGCGGCGATCAACTCGCGGTGATCGGCGAGGTATCCGGCGAAGAACAACGCGAGCGCGATCTTGGCGAACTCGCCCGGTTGGAAGTTGATCGGGCCGATGCTGACCCAGATGCGAGCGCCCGCTTTGGTGTTGCCGATTCCCGGGACGAGAGGCAGCAGCAGCAGCGTCGCGCCGATGGCAAGGAAGCTCCACTGGTAGCGGGCGAGATCGCCGGCGCGTTGAATGACGATCAAGGTGGCGACGTAGGCGACGATGGCGACGAAGGTCCATGTCGTCTGCAGTCCGGCCGACCGTTCGCTGAGCCTGGCGATGATCACGTAGCCGATGCCGTGCAGCAACGCGGCCAGCGGAAGGATGGTGCCGTCGGCACCCTTGGCGAGCAC
>JANOJI010000403.1:0-3049 GCA_031408175.1 Ilumatobacteraceae bacterium | reverse complement strand
CCCTTGAGTTTGGGATCGAAGAACGCTTTGCCCCGAGGGATCGTCCCCTGCGGCATCACCGCGACCATGTCGCCGGCCTCGAGGGCTTCGACTGCTGCCTTCAGCGGTTCGTCGCTGCCGGTACCTCGATCGACTCGGATGCCCCCCATGGCCGCCGCGATCTGACCGACGATCGGTGCGTCGAAGACCTCTTTCTTGCCGAGGAACCGAACCGTGCGATCGGTACGGGCGATCGTGACCGCCATCGCCATCGGGTCGAAGTAGCTGCGATGGTTGCCGACGATGATGGCCGGACCGGTCTCCGGGATGTTGTCGATTCCGTCGATGTCGAACTTGGCGTAGGGAAAGAACAGCGGATGTGTGAAGCTGAGCGCCAGTCGTTGGATCTCCATGTTGACCACCGGAATCTTGGCCATCCCGTTTCCTCCTGCTGACAGATCGATTGTCGGCCACCGGCGTGCCGCGGCCATCACAGCCATGCGGGGGTCAGGGTTGACTACGAAGGGATGTCCGACAGCGGCGAGCAGCGGGGTGTCGTACACGCTGTCGCTGTAGGCGTAGCTCTGGGCCAGGTCGATGCCGTGGTGCTCCGCCCAGGTACGAACCGCGGCGAGTTTGCCGGCACTCCAGACGAACGGTCCGGCCAGCGTTCCGTCGTAGGTGCCGTCGTCGTTGACCCCATACTCCGTGGCGACCACACCGTCGAGTTGCAACAGGTCGGCCAGCGGCTTGACCATGTCGAAGGGGGAAGTTGTAGCCATGACGACCAATCGACCCGCCGCACGGTGCTCGTCGAACAGCGGCGCCGCGAGCGGTTGAACCATTTCCAGCAAGCGTTCCGCGGCAATCGACGCCGCCGCTTGCACCGCAGAGCGCGACTTGCCCTTGGCCAGCGTGACGGCTTGGCGAGCCAGCGCCATCGACGGCAACGTCTCGCCGATGGTGTTGAAGAGGCGGAAGAGCAGCGCCTCACCAGGTATCGAGCGACTGACCAGGCCGGCTTCTTTCATGGCTGCCGAGAACACCTCGCCGCTCGCTCCCGAGAGCAGGGTGCGGTCGAGATCGAAGAACGCTGCTCCCGAACTGCTGGTCATCTGCGCGACTGTACGCCAAAACGGGAGAAACCCCGCTTGGGGGAAGCGGGGTTTCTCAACCAGAACCCTGTGATTGGGGGAACCACATTGGGGGGTTCGTTCGAACGGGACCTATGGGGGTGGGCCCCGTTCGACTACATGTGAAATTATGCACGTGAACGAGTGATCTTTCAAGCCGTATTGGAAGATACTCGCTATCATTTTTCCAGATGGATCTCCGCCAGCTCTCCACGCTCGTGGCGATCGCCGATCACGGCTCGTTCTCGGCGGCCGCCCGTGCCCTGTACACCGTGCAATCCAACGTCAGTGGCCACGTCGCCCGTCTCGAGCGCGAGCTCGGGGTCACCTTGGTCGACCGCCAGCGTGGCGGACTGACCGACGAGGGCGTGATCGTGGTCGATCGCGCCAGACGGGTGCTGCACGAACTCGAGGATCTCGCCGCTGAGATGGCGTCGCGGGGTAACGAGGTGACCGGCGACTCCCGTCTCGGAGTGATCGGCACCACAGCCCGTTGGCTGTTGCCCCAGCTGCTCGGCCAGGTCAGTCGGGCCCACCCCCGAGTGCACGTGACGATCCATGAGGGCAACACCAGCAGCCTGCTCCCCCGGTTGCAGGCCTCGCAGATCGATGCGGCCATCTTGCACCTTCCGATCGATGAGCCCGAGCTGCAGGTCGATGCGCTGTTCGCCGAGGACCTGTTGCTGCTCGCCCACAACCGTTTCGGTCTCGCTGGCTGCGAGTCCGTCTCATTGAAAGAGCTCGGCAAGATTCCGTTGCTACTGCCGCCGCGCGGCACCGCGCTGCGCCGCATCATTGATCGCGCCGCCGCGGCCGCGGATGTCGAGCTGCAGGCCCAAGCCGAGATTGACGGTGTTCGCTTGCTGGCGTCGCTGGCATTCGAGGGCTATGGCCCTGCAATCGTGCCAGCGACCTCGGTGCCTCGCTGGCTGAAGGGTGACTTCAACCGCGTGCCTGTGCCCGAGCTGCCGCGTCGCGTCGTCGGCTGGGTGCAGCGCCGCCGGCCTGCGCCCGGCATACCGACGCGTGTGCTTCTGGCAGTGCTCCGCGAGGTCATCGCACAGCAGGGTCCCAAGCAACCCGGCGTACACGTCGGCACCGAGGCCTTCCCACTGGGGCGCGCCGTGTAGTTCGTTAGTCTCGGGCCATGCGTCCCGTCGACCTCCGCAATCGAGTCGTCGGCGCAGTTGCATCCGATGTTCGCGAGTTCGACGGCCGTCAGGTGGTGTGGGTCGACGTCGACGCCGGCTCGCGCGTTGGCGCCTTGACTTCTGACTCGTCCGGCAAGATCGAGAATGCCTCGTGCACCGCCCGTGCCAAGGGCTTCCCGCTGATCGTGATCATGCGATCGAGCGGCGCCGACATCGTCGAAGGGTTCGCTGCTCTCCATGGATGGGGCCTGGCGGCCAAGGCACTGACCGATTGCTCGGGTGTTGTACCGATCATCATGGTTGTCGAGGGCCCAGCGGTTTCTGGGCCTGCACTACTGCTAGGGATTGCCGACTTCGTCGTGATGACCATCGACTCCTACGCGTTCGTCACGGGCCCGACAATGGTCGCCGAGTTCACAGGCGTGTCGAATGCCGTCGCGTTGGCGCGGCTGGACGAGGTGGTCGCCGCGCTGCCGAAGCGCCTGGAAACGATCGTGGGCGAGGACGGCGTGCGTCTGTCGGGCGGCCAGCGGCAACGGGTCGCGATCGCGCGCGCCCTTTACCACGACCCGGCCGTGATCGTCTTCGACGAGGCCACTGCCGCCCTCGACAACCAGACCGAGCGCGAAGTGACAGCCGCCATCCCGTCGCTACGGGGCACCCGCACCCTGATCGCGATCGCGCACCGCTTGTCGACCGTAAAGGACTGCGACCGGTTGATCTACCTCAGAGACGGCCGCGTGGCTGGGATTGGATCCTACTCGGAGCTGCTCAAGGACGACGGGT
>JANOJI010000382.1:0-7963 GCA_031408175.1 Ilumatobacteraceae bacterium | reverse complement strand
TGACCAACACGTTCGGCTGCAACCGACATCGCCTCAAGCTGCACCGCGCCGAGGGTCGTGTCTTCGAATTGGCCAAGCGAGCCGCCGAGATCGCCTGCGAGGTCGCCGATGCGAGCCCGCGGCCTATCGTCGTCGCCGGTTCCATCGGTCCGACCGGCGAACTGTTCGAGCCGCTGGGCGCACTCACCGAGAGCGCCGCCATTGAGTCGTTCCGTGAATTGGCCGAGGGCTTGAAGGCCGGTGGCGCTGATATCGCGTGGATCGAGACCATGTCGGCGGCCGAAGAGATTCGCGCCGCGGCAACTGGCGCACTGCAGGCCGGGCTGCCGTATACGGCGACATGTTCGTTCGACACGGCGGGTCGCACGATGATGGGGTTGCTACCGGGCGACCTGTCGCATGTTTTCGATGATCTGGCGACGCCGCCGGTCGCGATCGGCGCCAACTGCGGTGTCGGTGCGAGCGACATCTTGGTGTCGCTGCTGGCCATGACCGAACGCGACATCCACACCCACCTGATCTCCAAAGGAAACTGCGGCGTGCCGTATTTCGCCGGCACCGAAGCCGTGTACACCGGCACGCCCGAGTTGATGGGCAAGTACACCCAACTCGCGGTGAAGGCCGGGGCTCGAATCGTCGGTGGCTGCTGCGGTACCTCACCAGTACATCTCGCAGCCATGCGGAAGGCGCTCGACGAGCTCATCGCCAAGCCGACCCTCGACGACATCATCGAAGCGATCGGTCCGCTGGTCAACTCCGCACCGTCGAGTATCGTGCCGGATCGCGAGCGCCGCCGCGGCCGACGCGGCGAGTAACCTCCGCTCGGGGTCGGCCTGCGGGCCGCTGATACGGAGGTTCCAATGGCACAGCAGGTACGAGGAGTCGTGGCGCGCTCGAAGGGAGCGCCAGTGTCGATCGAGACGATCGTCGTCCCCGATCCCGGGCCAGGCGAGGCGGTCGTCAAGGTGCAGGCCTGCGGTGTGTGCCACACCGATCTCCACTATCGCGAGGGCGGCATCAACGACGACTTTCCGTTCCTGCTCGGTCACGAGGCGGCCGGAGTGGTCGAGTCGGTTGGCGAAGGTGTCACCAACGTTGTTCCGGGCGACTTCGTCATCCTCAATTGGCGAGCCGTGTGCGGTACGTGCCGCAGCTGCCTTCGTGGGCGGCCGTGGCTGTGCTTCAGTACGTTCAACGCCAAGCAGAAGATGACGCTGACCGACGGAACCGTCCTGACACCGGCTCTCGGCATCGGGGCGTTCGTGGAGAAGACACTGGTGGCCGCCGGGCAATGCACCAAGGTCGACCCGGCGGTACCCGCCACAACAGCGGGCCTGCTCGGATGTGGAGTGATGGCCGGCATCGGCGCAGCCATCAACACGGGCAATGTCGGTCGCGGTGACTCGGTTGCGGTGTTCGGTTGCGGTGGCGTGGGCGATGCTGCGATCGCCGGGGCACGCTTGGCCGGCGCCCACACGATCGTCGCCGTCGACATCGACGATCGCAAGCTCGAATGGGCCAAGGAGTTCGGCGCGACCCACACATGCAACTCCCGCAATGCCGACCCGGTGGAGTACATCAGATCGGTCACCGGTGGCAACGGTGCCGACGTGTGCATCGAGGCAATCGGCAACCCCGCCGTCTATCGCCAAGCGTTCGACGCTCGCGACCTGGCGGGCACCGTGGTGCTCGTCGGCGTGCCGCGGCCCGACATGACGCTGGAGTTGCCGTTCATCGAGGTGTTCGGCCGAGGTGGGGCATTGAAGTCGTCGTGGTACGGCGATTGCCTTCCTTCGCGCGACTTCCCCATGCTGGTCACGCTGCATCAGCAAGGACGACTTCCGCTCGACAAGTTCGTCAGCGAGACCATCACGCTCGACGCAGTCGAGGAAGCATTCCACAAGATGGAGCGCGGCGAGGTCCTGCGTAGCGTCGTCGTGTTGTGACGATCGAACTGGTCACCACGGAAGGCATCTTCGCCCTCGACGGCGGCGAGTGGGAGGTCACCAACAATATTTGGTTGGCGGGCGACGATCGCGAGGTCGTGGTGTTCGATGCTGCACACGACGCCGTGGCCATCAAGGCGGCGATCAATGGTCGACGCGTCAGGGCAATCGTGCTGACGCACGGCCACAATGATCACATCAACGCAGCCGTCCCATTGCGAGATGCAGTCGACGCGCCGGTGATGCTGCACGACGCCGATCGCATGTTGTGGGACGTTGTCTGGCCTGGGGCCCAACCGGACGCGGCGCTGATTCATGGAGAGGTGCTGACGGCAGCGGGTCACGAGCTCGCTGTGCTGCACACCCCGGGTCATTCGCCCGGATGTTGCTGCTTCCACGACATCGCCAGCGATGTGGTGTTCAGTGGCGACACCCTGTTCTGCGGAGGTCCCGGCGCCACCGGTCGCAGCTACAGCGACGAGCCCAGCATCGTGCGCTCGATTCGTGACGTGCTGCTGGCGCTACCCGACCAGACGATCGTGCACACCGGCCACGGCGACAGCACCACCATCGGCGCCGAACGCGCCGGAGTGCTCGCCCGCGCCGCCGAACTCGCTCTCTAACCCATCCGAGTGTTTCCGGCCCGGCCGGGTTCATCGGAGTGCTTCACGCCCGCCCGGGGTGCCATGAAACACTCCGATGAAGGCAGCTGTGACGTGAACGAGGAGAGGGCGCTGAAGCGCACCTCTCCTCGTTTCATTGAACTGATAGAAGACTCGACATCTCATTGACTACCGATGGGACCAGCCTCGGTGAGTTGTTCGAGCGGAGGTTGGCGGGGTTTCGCCTGACGGTCCAGTCCGAAGGCCGCTAGCGGCCAACCACCTCCAGAGTCCCACAATCTAAACCTGTCATCGTTTGGACCACCTCCTCTCTCTGGTGATCAACATTCAAACAGCCGACGAATGGGTTGGCAAGCCACTTTGAGTAGGCAATTTGACTCACTTTCGGCGCCGCCCCAGGTAGGCGCGAGCCAACTCGTGAAGCCGGTCGCGGCCGAAACTCGGGTCGTGGCCGGCATGTACGACAGTGACTGGCAGGGAGAGCAGGCGGTCCATGGTGTGGCAGTAATCGTCGATCGACGATTCCGGCAACTCGTCGAGCAGGGGTCCGTCGTAGATCGCATCGCCCGAGAACAGGGTGCGCGTGGCCTCTTCCCACAGCCCGATCGACCCGGGCGAGTGCCCTGGCAGATGCAGCACCTCGAAGCAGCGGTCGCCGAGGTCGATCTCATCGCCTTCGTCGATGTGCCGCACGCGCGCAACGGGCTGCTGGTGGAAGGAGTCGACCACCATGCCGGCAGGTAGCGCGGTGACGAAGTAGGGCTCTGGCATCGGATAGCCGGCCGCCTCCAGCGCGTCGACCACATCGTCGCCCCAGGCCTCGCGAGGAACCAGCGATGAGATCGGTGGGTTCAGCAAGAGCGGCGCTTCGTCGGGGTGCACCAACACGTCGTCGAACTCGTGGTGCCCGCCGATGTGGTCGTCGTGGCCGTGCGTCGCCACGGCAGTAACGGGCTTCTCGACGAGATCGGTCAACTCGTTCCAGAGGCTCATCAACCCCATGCCGGTGTCGACGACCAGATCGCGATCACGACCGCGCACGTGCCAGATGTTGCAGCGCATGAGCGGAATGACGTGGGGCTCCCAGAGCAGCGTGATCGAGTCGTCGATCGTCGTGCGGTCGAACCAGCGGTCGGCGAGCGGCAGGTTGGTCATGTCACCTTCTTGGCTCGGCTTGGGGCGACCCGTGACGGCTCTCCGGCCATCTTCGGATACACCGGCGGCCAAGGTGCATCCTGCAATCCCGCGGCCTGGTCGGCGCGCACCATCGCGAGGAACGGCTCGATGGACTGCGGAGTGTCGTTCATTGTCGCCCATGCGTCGCCGTGTGACTCGACCCACTGAGGCACAGTGGCAATGGTCATGTCGTGTGGGCGCAACGTTGGCAGCAGTTCCCACGGGAACGGGAACGAGACCGGCGCATGATCGAGTGCACGGACCGACCACGGCGCGAAGACCGTCTTGTGAGGCGCATTCTGGTTGAAGTCGATGAAGATGCGTTCGCCGCGCTGTTCCTTCCACCACGCTGCTGTGATCAGGTCGGGGTGGCGCCGTTCGAGCTCGCGGGCCAACGCGACGGCAGCGCTGCGCACAGCCACGCTGTCGTGAGTCGGCTGAAGGCGGACGTACACGTGCAGCCCGCGATTCCCCGAGGTCTTGATGAAGGCGGCGATGCCGAGATCGTCGAGCAGCGTCTTCGTCGCGGCGGCAGCCTCCTGGGCCATCGGGTAGGTCGTGCCCGGACCTGGGTCGAGGTCGATGCGCAGTTCGTCGCAATGCCTGAGGTCGGCTGCGTGTGTTGGCCACGAGTGAAAGCCGAGACATCCCAGATTCACCGCCCAGACGAGATGGGCGAGATCTGCGACGACCAGTGCCCGAGACTCGGTGCCGTTGGGCGTTTGCACGATGGTGGTGTGCAGCCATTCGGGCGCGCCGTCGGGAATGCGCTTCTGGAAGAAGTTCGAGCCGTGAGCGCCGTTGGGGAACCGTTGCAGCAGCACCGGCCGATCGCCCATCTGGCGCATGACTGCATCGCCAACCGAGAGGTAGTACCGCACGAGATCGAGCTTGGTATCGCTGCGGGTTGTGAAGAAGACCTTGTCGGGGCTGGTGATCGTGACCGATCGCCCGGCCACCGAGATCTCCACTGGTTCGCTCACGACAGCAACCGTATTCCGTCGCGCCAGCTACCGTCGGGCGCATGGGGGAGATACGGGTCGAAGCTCCGATGCAAGGCACCATTGTTGTCGTCGACGTCTCGCCCGGCGACAGCGTCATAGCCGGCCAGCAACTGCTCTTGATCGAATCGATGAAGATGCATCACGCCATCGAATCGCCGTGCGATGGCACAGTCCTCGACGTGTTGATCGTGGCGGGCGCGACAGTGATGGCCGGTGCTGTGATCATCTCGGTCGAGCCGGGAGTCGTTGGCCGGCAAGCTGCCATCGAAGTGGTGGGAATTGATCTGACGGATGTTCGCCATGACCTCGCCGAGGTCCAGGCGCGTCACGCCATCGGACTCGACGCGGCCCGACCACGAGCCGTTGAGCGTCGTCGAGCAGTCGGTCGTCGAACGGCCCGCGAGAATGTCGCCGATCTCGTCGATGACGGCTCGTTCGTCGAGTATGGCCCGGTCGCGATCGCGGCCCAGCGTCGTCGTCGCTCGGTCGACGACCTGATCGAAAACACCCCAGCCGACGGCATGATCGGCGGGATCGGCACCGTCAACGGGCACCTCTTCCAGGGGCACGCAGCGCAGGTTGTCGTCGCGTCGTACGACTACACCGTGTTGGCGGGCACGCAGGGGGTGTTGAACCATCGCAAGAAGGACCGGTTGTTCGAACTTGCCGAATCGAAGCGCCTGCCGGTGGTCTTCTTCACCGAAGGTGGTGGAGGTCGCCCCGGCGACACCGACAACATCGGTGTCAGCCTGCTCGATTGCTGGGCGTTCTTCTACCTGGGAGGGCTCAGCGGGCTCGTCCCGCTGGTCGGTATCAACGCCGGATATTGCTTCGCTGGCAACGCCTTGCTCCTTGGATGTTGCGACGTCGTCATTGCGACTGCCGACTCCAACATCGGGATGGGTGGTCCGGCGATGATCGAGGGTGGTGGACTCGGTGTGTTCGATCCGAAGGACATCGGACCGATGAGCGTCCAGCAATTCAATGGTGTGGTCGACATCGCTGTTGCCGACGAGATCGAAGCTGTGGCGGTTGCCAAGCAGTACCTCTCGTACTTCCAAGGTTCGATCGCCGAGTGGTCGTGCGCCGACCAGCTCCAGTTGCGTGGAGCGATTCCCGAGGATCGAAAGCGCGGTTACGACGTCCGTACCGTGATCAACACGTTGTTCGACGCTGGCTCGGTGTTGGAACTGCGCCGTGACTTTGCACTCGGAATGGTCACTGCGTTGGCGCGCGTCGAGGGCCATCCGGTCGGCGTACTGGCCAACAACCCTGGCCATCTCGCGGGCGCGATCGATAGCGATGGCGCCGACAAGGCGGCTCGGTTCCTGCAGTTGTGCGATGCCTTCGACATCCCGATCATCACGCTGGTCGACACACCCGGAATGATGGTAGGCCCCGCTGTCGAGGAGACCGCTCTCGTTCGCCACTGTTCACGACTCTTCGTGACCGCGGCCAACATCACGGTTCCGCTGATCAGCGTGGTGCTGCGCAAGTGCTACGGGCTGGGAGCCCAGGCCATGGTGGGTGGCAGCACGAAGGCCCCGGACGCGTGCATCGCCTGGCCCACCGGCGAGTTCGGCCCGATGGGTCTCGAGGGCGCGGTGCGACTCGGCTATCGCAAGGAGCTGGAAGCGATCGAGGATCCCGAGGAACGCGAGCAGAACTTCCAGCACCGCGTCGACCAGATGTACGCGCACGGCAAGGCGTTGAACACTGCGTCGTTTTTCGAGATCGACGATGTGATCGATCCTGCCGACACGCGACGCTGGATCACCGCCATCCTGCGGTCCTCGCCTGCGCCCGCCCAGCGCGTCGGCAAGAAGCGCCCCAACATCGACACCTGGTAGGAGTACGGCATGCATGTTGACCAAGTCGAGCTACGGGTCGTCCGCCTTCCCTACAAGTCGGTGTTCAAGACGTCGTTCGGTGCCGAGAGCGAGAAGGTGGCCGTGATCGCCACGGTACGGTCCGAAGGCGTCGAGGGGTATGGAGAAGGCGTGATGGACTCCTTGCCTTCCTACCGCGAAGAGTCCATCGTCGGGGCGCTGCATCTGTTGCGCGAAGCCCTTGTTCCCTGGCTGCTTCAGAACGGCTGCGATGATCCGATGCGGCTGTGCGACAACTGGGCCGGATGGCGCGGCAACCCGATGGCCAAGACGACACTGGAGCTGGCCGTCTGGGATTGTCACGCTCGCCAGCTCGAGGTTCCGCTGCGCACCCTGCTGGGCGGCGACCGCACCGAGATCCCCGTGGGTGCCAGCTTGGGGATGAACCCGGTTCCGGAAACCGTCGCGTCGGTCGCTCGGCATGTGGAGCAGGGCTACCAGCGGATCAAGTTGAAGATCGAACCCGGTTGGGACGTCAAGATCCTGGCCGCCGTGCGCGCCGAGTTTCCCGACATCGAGCTCACCGTCGACGCCAACTCGGCATACTCACTCGACGACCTCGAGACTCTGCACGCGATCGACGAGTTCGAGCTTCACTACATCGAGCAGCCATTGCACTGGGACGACCTCACCGACCATGCCACCTTGGCACCACAGATGAAGACGCGACTGTGCCTCGACGAGACGTTGACCTCGCCCGCTCGCACAAAGGCCGCGCTCGACCTTGGCGCATGCGCTGTGGTGAATGTGAAGGTCGGCAGAGTCGGTGGGCTAGCAGCGACCAAGCAGATCCACGACCTCTGTGTTGCCCGCCGTGTACCAATGTGGTGTGGGGGAATGCTCGAGACCGGCATCGGTCGCGCCCACAACATCCATGTGGCAACCATGCCCGGCTTCGTCTACCCAGGCGACACCGCGTCGGCCAGCCGCACCTATGCGCGCGACATCACCGAGCAGGAACTGGAAGCCACCGACGGCATCATGCCGGTTCCAACGGGCCCGGGAATCGGCGTCACTCTCGACCGGTCGTTTCTCGAATCGGTCACCGAGTCGGTGGAGGTCATTCGCAGGTGACCATCGCGTTTCGTGAGCTGCGCACCGCCGCCGAACTCGCCGCGATGCCGGTGTTGGAAGCGCGTGTGTGGGGCGATGTTGACCTCGTCGCGGTGAATCTGTTGGTCGCCACGATCAGCGAGGGCGGCATGGCGATCGGCGCGTTCGATGGCGACCGCCTCGTCGGATCCGTATACGGGTTCGCCACGCACGAGCCGCATGTTCTGCACTCGCACTACTTGGCGGTGGACCCCGACTATCGACGCACCGGG
>JANOJI010000356.1:0-11890 GCA_031408175.1 Ilumatobacteraceae bacterium | reverse complement strand
AGTTATGTCGCGTTCCTCAACGAAAGTCCGGTGTTCGACTACGAAACCAGCATGTATGGCGTCGAGCTTGACGGCGGACTGCTTTGCCGCAGAGGTGACGACCAAGGCCTTGACTGCCCGGCCCTTGACGACGGCCTCGTCGGGGCGCTTGCGATCGAGTCGGTAACCGCGCAAGACCTTGGACATCAAGGCTGAACGCGTTCTCGCGACGATCGTGCGTGAGGTGGATTCGGACGGTGCTTGGCGAGCGCATTACTGCCGATCGTCGCGCTGGACAGCCGACATGTCATCGGGCACTGTGAGCAAGTGTCGGCAAGGGTGAGAAAGGTCGTCTTGGTGCTCGCGCTGGTGGCCGCCTCCAGTTGCGGCGAATCGCCAGACTCAACGCTGCTGTGGCGACCGCGACCGCGGCGGCGCCGACGGGGACGCCTGCGGCCACCGACCAGCCACGCTCCACGGAGGGCGTAGGGGCGACGACGGGGCCGCCAAACTCGATCGCCGCGACCGCGAACACGCCCGACACCTCACCACCACCAACGGGTTCAGACACAAGCGGCACTATCGAATGGCATGCCCGGCGGACGCTTTCACCATCGGAGCACTGCCTTATGACTTCGTCGCTCGCGGTTCGCCGCAAATCGTTGATGCGAGCTTCTCACCGACAGGTGACTCGCTCGTCAGCCAAACCTTCGTCAGCGTCGAGCAGCATGATCTGCTCGTTGTCTCTCTCGAAACCGGTCCATACACCGCACAACGACTCGCACCGGGTGGCATGACAACTCGTACAGGCATCCTCACCGGGACCAATGTCTACATCTCCACCGACACCGACACCCAGCAACCGGCGATCGCATGGCAGGCCACCCAGGACTCAATCTTCTGGGTCTACGGGATGGACATGTCCGACGACACCCTGTTCCACATCGTGAGGTCTATTCAAATCGGCGCGATCTAGCACTTTGGAGTTCGCCCGCCCAAGTCTCGCAGCGCCCGATCTCGCCGGCACTGCAGCCTCGGTGAGGCGCGGTCGACGCCGGTGACCGGCGCAATCTCACGGTCAGGCGATCCCGATTCCGATGTCTCGTTCGGGGAGGTGTGGTCTGGCGATGGAAGGTTGGGCGCCTATTGTCGGTGGCGCAGGGAGCACTGCGGCAAGCACTGCCCAAGCGGGGTCTTCCGGGGTGTTCTGCTCTTCGAGGATCGCTCTTACCTGCTGGAGTCGCCCTTCTGGCACGGTTCGGCCGATCGCCCACTGCTGCCAGTGGTCGAGTGCTTGGTCGAGGTCGTGTAGCCATGCTGTTCGTCCGGCGTGGTCGGAGATGGCGATGAGTTGTTGGGTCGGGGTGATCGTGATCTCGAGGCTGCGGACCGCTGCCGCTGCTTCGTCCCGGCGCGTCGTGACGGGTTTGGCGATCTCTTCGACTTGTTGCTGTTTGAGCAGAGCGTCGTCGAGGGTTCGTTTGGTTTGTTCGACGTCGCGGTGCGCGGCGCGGCGATGGCGCCCCTTGGCCGTTTGGCGTTCGCGGCTGTTCGCTGCCCACCAGTGTTCGCGAGCGGTCTGGACAGCGTTGTAGGCCGCGGTCAGGGCTGGCCGGTAGGGCTCGCAGGCTTGGTTGGCTTCGGCGAGTCGCCGGGTGGCGGCGACCAGGTCGGCTTGCAGCTGAGGGATCCGTCGGGCGTCGGCCGCAGCGTCCGCTTGAGCGTCGGCGAGATCGTCGCGGACTCGGGTTCGGAGTGGTTCGAACCATGCCGGGATCTCACAGCGCGGTTGTAACGCCGGCTCGTGGCGGTGTGGGGCTCTGTCGGTGTCCGCCAGGTATCGGCGTTGTGTGGTCGCGGGGATGTCGGCGCGGTCGCTGGCCAGGACGCCTTCGAGGATGTCGCGTGCTTGGTCGAGATCGCAGCCGTCGGTGACGACCAAGATCAGGTTCTCTTGTTCCCCGCGGGTGACCGCGACGTACAGGCCTCGGCGGGTGGTCGCTGCGGTGGCGAGTTCGACACCGATGGTCACGGTGTCGGATTGGTTGCCATGCTCGGTGGCCGCGTACCCGAGCCGGACATGCTCGCGGGCGTAGTCGACCGGCAAGGTCACGGTCCCGCTGCCGAGATGTGATGACACGGTCAACCCACCGTCGTGGTGCACGCCGGTGACGGTCCACAGTTCGCGGTTGCGGACTGGTTCACCGGCTGTTGTGTCCAGGTGGCGGTTGTTTCGTCGCGTCGCCACGATGTCGCCGACGTAGGCGAATTCCCCGCTACCGATCGACGCGGCTCGGTCGGCGTCGAGTTGGCCGGCGTCGATCCGCGCGGTTTGGACGGCGGCGTTGATCGCGTCGACGTGTTCGTTGGTCGATGCGGTGATCGCCGCCGTGCCGTGTCGCGTGTTGGTGTCGAGCCACAGGTCGGCGATCCGCGCGAGGTGGTTGTCGAAGGTGTCGGCGATCACCCGACCGTGGTCGAAGTAGGCGTTGAGGCCCCGCGGGTCACCGTCTCGTAGTTTCAAGGACGCGGCGGCCTCCCACGGCTCGGTGAAACGGTGGATGCGGGTCAACTCGACGCTGCGCCCGGAGACGCACAACTCGTGGAACAGGCCACCGCGGCCGACGGCTTGCAGTTGGCGGTGATCACCGATCAGCGCCAGCCGCCAGTGGTGTTGGTCGGCGAGCGTGACCAGGCGGGCCAACGCCCCGGTGCCGACCATCCCGGCCTCATCGACAATCACCGTCGTGCCAGCCGGGAGCCGGTAACGATCGAGCGGTGGGCGATCGTCGCGTGCCCATTCGTAGACGAGTTTGGCGAGCGTGTCCGACGCGATCCCGGTTTGACGTTGCAGCACCCGTGCCGCTTTCGCCGACGGGGCGACAGCGAATACTTGGCGGCCTTGCCGGTCGAGGTCTGCAGCGGCGGCGCGCAGGGTCGTGGTCTTGCCGGCACCGGCCGGGCCGACAGCCAGCACAAGCCGGTCGTAGCCGGCGACTGCGGCAGCGACATCCGCCTGCAGCACATCGAGCTGTCCGCGCTCCACTGTCGCTGAGGGTTTCGGTTCGGTGGTTTGGGCGTCGATCGCCCACGACAACACGTACTCCTCCTCGGCCAAGATGTGTTCGCTGGTGATGTGCGGTGCTGTCGGTTCCAGCCACAGCGACCGACCATCCGATGCTCGCCGGGGCGCTGCCGCATCGGGCGGATCGAGTTCCACGCACGTTCCGATCACCGCATCACAGGTCCGTTCCAACACCTGCGCCCATCGGGTCGCCGACGTCCCGGGTAGCGGGCGTTGCTCATCGCACAGGGCGCGCATCACATCGGCACGGTTCCAGGTCGAACCGGCAACCGACAGGGCCTCCCCGATCTGGGCGACAGTCGCTCGTGGGGTTGGCTCAGCGTTGAGTTCACGCCCCACCGTGGTGACGCTGTTGACGACGTCGACCGCTGTCCAGCCGAGCGCTGCGGCCTCTGACCTCCATCGTGTCTGCAGATCGGCGACAGCGTTGCCGGTCTTGTGACCGCGGGTGTCGGCTGATGCCTCGCGAGTCAGGGCGGCGCGTTCCCAGCGCGTCGGGTCACGGCCCTCACGATCACGGAACTCGGTGAGCTTGGCGTCGAGGGCGGCGTCGACTTGTGACGTGCGCTTGGAGAACGTCTCCAACAACTCGCCCGGCATGCCGGCGATCTCGGCCTGGCCGTTGACGATAGGACCCCACGCCACCCCCAACCGATGCACGAGCTCGCTGCGCAACGCCGATTGGTACAGGCCACCGAGCATTCGCTGATGACGCTTCAAGAAGCGGGCGTCGAGCGCCAACCAGCGACCATCCACCGTTTGCACCTTGGCCGACACCACGGCGTGGGTGTGCAGTTGCGGATCATCCAACCGCGAGGTCGTCTGCCGGAACGTGGCAATCATCAAGCCCTGCGAGTCCGGGTGCAGGCGGCGGCCGTCGGCGCGTACCCGCGTCGTCGAGCCATATCGCTCCAAGTGTGTGAGCGTTGCGGTCACGGCGGCGTCGTGCGCCTCGAGTAGGCGCGGGTCCTGCGTCAGTGCCCACAGCACGCTCACCGACTTCGGCGCCGAGAACGTCGCGTCGAACCCGGCGACCGCGCGCACCACTCGACCGTCGGCCAACACACGGTCGGCGAGCGGGTAGCCGAGCCGTGTCCCACGAACAGGGTCACGGCCCTCCAACAACTGCTCCAACGCCTCGGCGCTCACGCTGCCCGACAGACCGAGCGCTGCCGCCTGCTTGCCGGTCCACACGCCGTCGACCTCACCAGGCGCCCGCGTGAGGTAATGGGTGTAGTAGTTCGCCGTCGCCGCGGCACTCGACGCGTACAGCGTCGTGACCCTCAACATTGACTACCCGATCGCGTTCGGGCACTTGTCTGTAATCCATGTAGTGCGTGGGTCGGGTAGTGATGCATGAGAGGGAGGCGGTCAGTCCGTTGCCAGCAGTGACAGTTGGGCGCGGTCGGTCGGCTTGTTGCGACCGATTCGCGGTTGACGCGAGCGCTGTGATCTCGTCTTGATCGAACTGCCGGCGAGTTGGACCACGGTGCCGGTCGTGATCTGCTCGCGCAGAGCGAAGGCCGGAACTCGCAGCACACCACCGAGGCGCAACACGGGCAGCCCATCGGTTCCGCGGCTGTCGACATATCGAGTCGCCAGCTGGTACGCCAAGGACCGACCGATGCGCAACACGCGCGCCGCTTCCTCGACCGTCAACATCGCCGGAAGGTCCTCCAGCGACCCGTCGAGCACGACCGCGGTACGCATCAGAGTGTCTTCACTACACCGATGTCATTCGCAGCGCAACCCTTTCCAACGCAGGCGGCGCAAGGGGTTCCGGACCAGGAGGAACCAGAAGACACCAACGGATACTCACGGTGACCAGCGGGTACCAGACGGACGAGTCAGTGTGACCAAGATCACATCGTCGGCGACATGCCGAGTGCCGTGTCGACCGGCCCGTCTCGCAAGGCAAGGCTTGCAACCAGCGGAAGGATGGCGCATCATTGCGAGCGCCCGCGGCAGTAGCTACGGGAAGTGCACCCGGTGAGCCCTCCGGACGGTGGGTAGCCGGGTGTTGCGCTTTTGCAGTTCCGGCCTTATTCGGTTGCCGAATGGCCGCGATCGGACGATAATGGTCGTGCCGCCCCGGTATGGAGGGGTGGAAGTAGGGCCCCGGAGGAGCCGGCGACATCCGAAAGGATGATTGCGGGAGCCGGGGCTCATGCGCGCTATGGATCGGTTGTAACGATCTGCAAGGAGCCGCCGGCCTGCTCGAACAACGTGAGCCAGGCTCGATCCTTTCGCAGCGAAGCCAGCGCCATCCCGGCCACGGCGTCGGGTGCCCACAACAACGGCTCCGCCTTGTCCGCCCACCGATATCGAAGCATCGGCAACAGCTCCCGCGCATGCCGAGCATCAACGATCGCCCGATGATCCGTCCGATTCTGACCTACGTTGCGCGACACCGTCGAGCGGCTCTCAATCACCAGCTCGGTCGCGCCAGCACCAGTCAACACGAATAGCTTTCGAAGGCACTGGTAGCGCACCTGCTCCTGGCCGAGCCCAACATGGAGCGAACCGACAACTGCGACGGCAGACACGTCAGCGGCGGCAACCACTTCGAGGATGCTCCGGCGAAGAGTCGGACCTTCCTCGGACCAATGGAACGGCCGCTTGCGCCGCGGGACTCCGTCGAGCACCGCTCGAAGATCAGCAGCAAGGTCGTTGGCGTCACTCGTCAGCACAACTGCGCACGCCACGACATAGCTCCCACCACCGTGGACGATGTCGTCACTCTCGTCGATCAGCAACACCGTGCTTTGGTCGGTCGTCACGGTTGGACCATGCCGCGCTGGCCGATCTTGTCGGTCACGGTTCGTACTGACTCGGGCAGAGCGTGGGCGTAGACCTTCATCAACATGTCGGGGCTGTGCCCAAGGATGTCCGCAGCGGCGCGCATCTCCCCCAGGTCGGCGGCATGACGGACCATGTGGGTCGCGGCGGTGTGGCGCAAGCCGTGCGATGTGAGCCGCGGCACGCCGGCCTGCTTCACCAACCGGGCGAGGGTCTGGTCGAAGTTGCTCGGCGCCACACGGTTGCCTGTCTTGCTGGTCACGACGAGCCCCATGTCGATCCATCCCGGTCCAGCAGCAAGACGCTCCTCGGCTTGGAAGCGGCGATGCGCAACGAGTGCCTTGGCCGTCGCCGGGTCGATCGGGATCGTGCGCCGCGATCGTTCGTTCTTGCCGGGGCTCCACTCCACCTTGCCCGACACCTCGATCAGCGCTTGCTCGATTCGCACGGTGCCGGCCTTCACGTCGACCGCCGACCACGGCAAACCCAACAGCTCGCTGCGACGCAACCCGTACAACGTGGCCAGCCGCAGCGGCGCTCCCCAGCGATGGCTTGCTGTCGCGGCAAGGAAGCGCTGCACGTCAGCTTCCTCCCACGCATCGACCTCGCGCTCGACGCGCACCTTCACCACGTTCCTCGGCATTGCGACGCGACTGGCCGGGCTGCGACGGAGCTCGCCGGCCTCGACCGCGTCGGCGAGCGCGGCGCGCAACACGGTTCGACAGATGCTGATGCTGCGACGCGAGAGGTGACCACCCTGAGCCAAGCCTTCGAGCCAGCGGGCGATGTCGCTGCGGTCGAGACGGTCGATGCGCACCGATCCGATCCCCTCGGAGATGTGCCCTGCCGCCCACTCGTATTGCAGGCGCGACTTGTTGCCGATGTCGGTGCGCGACTCGGCCCATCGGGTGACGACAGATCCGACGGTCGACCGGTCGGAGCCGACCTCGCCGGACGCGCCGAACTCGGAGGCCGCCTTCTGCGCGGCGCGCCTCGAGCGGAAGGTGCCGAGCTGGCGCGGTCGTGCTTTGCCTGAACTGGTCTCGATCCCGTTGACCCGCACGACCCAACGATCGCGTTGCTGGTGCACGACTGGGTGCCCGGTCGGCTTCCACGTCATAGCGTCCTCCCTGATACCACTTCATACGCTTCTCATACACAGGGCCAAAATGGCCGATGGCCTCTCCGCTCGGAGAGGCCATCGCATCATATCACTGCAGGTCAAGTAGTAGATTTCTCAGTGCGCCCGGAGGGACTCGAACCCCCAACCGTCTGATCCGAAGTCAGATGCTCTATCCATTGAGCTACGAACGCGTGCGCTCCGTCAGATTACTCCAACAACTACCGAGGGGTGACTTGCACGTGTTGTTAGGTTCCCCTACCTTGGCCACTACGGAGACAGGCTCCTGATCACCCTCCACTCCGGTGGTGGCCCACCCGTCCCGGACCATCGCCGGAGTGTGAGAACTCCGCCAGCGCTACTTACGACGGCAATCACCACAGGTTCCGTGCACGTCGAACAGGTGGTGCGACTCGGCGAATCCTGCCGATGTCAGCAGCGCCTGCATCTCCTTGGTGATCAATTGCTCGAGCTGCGGGCTGGGATCGAAGTCGTTGACCACGCCGCAATCGGTGCACACCAGATGATGGTGATGGTGGCTTGTCAACGATTCGGCGATCTCGAACCGATCGGTACGATCGGCGCCTCCGACCCGTACGGCAACGCCGGCGTCACACAATTCGGCGAGGTTGCGATACGCGGTCGACAGGGGGACGCCCGAAGCCTTGGCCACCTCGTCGGCGGTGACCGGCCGATCCGATGTGCGCAACGTCGCCATGACCGCGACCCGGTGACGGGTGAGTCGCTGTCCCGCCTTCTGCAATGTGGACGATGCCAGAGTCGTGACGCCGTCGGTCGATGTGCCTCTCACGACATCACCTTACCGACCGAATTCGCTTTGATATTGAGAATCGATCTCATTATTGATATGCTCTGCTCGTGTTCACGACCACTCGACTCATCGTCACGTCGGTAACCATCGCATTGATCTGCGGATGCGCCGCCGGTGCGAGGGATGAATCGTCCGGAACGCCCGTCATCGCCGCCGCGTTCTCTCCGATCGAGGAGATCCTGCGCTCCGTTGGCGGCGACGCCATCGACGTCGTCACGCTGGTGCCGCCCGGCGAAGAGGCACACGAGTACGAACCTTCCGCACAACAGATCGGGGATCTGCAATCGGCGCAGATCGTCTTCTATCTCGGGGGCGGCTTCCAACCCAACGTCGAAAAGGCGATCGATGCCCTTCCCGACTCGGTGCGCAAGATCGATCTGCTGCAGTCGATCGACCTCCTCCCCGTCACCGACTCGCTGCAAGGCGCCGACGGGGAGACCGAGGGGGCGGTTCTGTCCAGCGGCCAAGATCCTCACGTGTGGCTCGATCCGAACAACATGATCTCGATGAGCAAGGCCGTCGCCGACGCGCTCGGCACCGACGCAAGCGGGTACATCGACGAGCTCAGCCAGCTCGACGGGTCGTTCCGCACTGGGCTGGCCGATTGCAGGTCGCGCGTCATCGTCACCAGCCATCGCGCCTTCGAATACCTTGCTCACGCCTACGGGCTCACCCAGATTCCCATCTCCGGGATCTCCCCCACCGAGGAGCCATCGGCCAAGACCCTGGAGGCCGTCGCCAAGGCAGCCGAGGCGAACAACGTCAGCACGATCTTCTTCGAGGAGACCCTTCCGGCCGACCTTGCCAGAACGGTCGCCGACGAGATCGGTGCGACGACAGCGGTGCTGGATCCCGTGGAATCTCTCTCGAGCGATCAGCTCGACGCTGGCGCAACGTACATTTCCGTCATGGACGAAAATCTGGCGGAACTGCGATCCGGCCTCGGCTGCTCGTGAGTGCCACGACGCCGATTCTCGAAGTCGACAGCGTCGGCGTGCAGTACGGCGCGACACACGTGCTGTTCGACGTGTCGTTCCGTGTGCAACGCGGCGAACTGATCGCAGTGATCGGTCCGAACGGCGCCGGCAAGAGCACCATGTTCAAAGCCATATGCGGTCTCGTCAACCACACCGGCAACGTCGACGTCAACGGGGTGCATTGCCATCACCGTACCGATCGCATGGACATCGCCTACATCCCGCAGCGCGACCAGGCCGACCTCACCTTCCCGATCTCGGTCGGCGAGCTCGTGATGGCCGGCCGGCGACGATTCCGACACTGGTACGCGCGACCCACCGCGAATGACAAGTCCGTGTCCGCCGATGCGTTGGCCAAAGTCGGCTTGGGCGGTTTCGAAGGGCGGTCGCTCAACGAACTCTCCGGCGGGCAGCTGCAGCGTGCCTATCTCGCCCGCGCCCTCACCCAGCAAGCGTCCGTCGTGCTGCTCGACGAGGCACTCAGCGGTGTTGACCAGCCCACCACGACCGAACTGTTCGACGTGTTTGCGTCGCTCGCCGCCGAAGGCGCCACCATCTTGGTCGCGACCCACGACCTGGCGCTGGCTCGACGACAGTTCACTCGCTGCATCGCCGTCAACGGCACGGTGCGCGGCGACGGCCCGCCCGAACAAGTGCTCGCCGCCGATGTGCTCGACGCCACGTTTGGAACTGCGGGACATGCACTGGCTCCTTGACCCATTCTCCACCGGCTTCATGCAGCGGGCCCTCGTCGCCACGCTGATCATCGGTGTCGTTGCACCGGTGGTCGGCACCTGGGTCGTGCTACGGCGAATGGCCAACCTCGGTGACGCCATGTCGCACGGCACCTTGGCCGGCGTCGGGGTGGCGTACGCAGCAGGCTTCAATGTCCTCATCGGCGCGCTGGGCGCCGGGCTCGTGATCGCGGCGCTGCTCGTGGTGTTCGCAGCGAGCCGAAGACTGGGCTACGAGACCATCATCACCGTGCTCGGAACAGCATTCTTCGCCCTCGGCGTTGTGGTGATCGGCCGTCTCGACACCGGGGTGGAGCTGACCCATTTCCTCTTTGGGAGGGTACTCACCGTGCAGTGGAGCGACGTTTGGCTCAACCTCGTACTCGGAGGACTGGCCCTTCTGACCGTCATGCTGCTGTTCGGGGAACTTCGCCTCGCAACGTTCGACCACGTGCAGGCCGAACAAGTCGGCGTTCGGGTCGAATTGGTGCAGGGTGTGGTGGTGGTGCTGTTGGCGGTCGTCGTGGTGATCAGCCTCCGCGCTGTTGGTACGATCATGTCGGTGACCATGCTGGTCACACCGGCTGCCACCGCCCGCCAGTTGGCGCGAACACTATGGCAGATGACGGCGCTCGGTGTCGTGTTCGGCGTGAGCGAGGGTGTGATCGGGCTATTTGTCAGCTACCACCTCAACGCACCGCCGGGGGCCACGATCGGCCTGCTTTCTGCGCTGGTGTTCGCCGTGGTGTTCGCGATCACTCTGCCACGGCGTATGCCGCATCACCATCGCCCTCTCGCGTGAGCACAATTGCCGCCAGCGCCGTCGAAATGGGTACTGAAGCCACCAGGCCGATCGAGCCGACCAAGGTGCGCACAATCTCCACCGCGACCTGCTCGGCGAGTCGCGACGTCGGCGATCGAGTTTCCGACCTCGGTGAACAGCAGTAGCAATGGAAGCGCCGCCCCGGCGTAGGCAAGCACCAAGGTGTTGACGGTCGACGAGATGTGATCGCGACCGATAGCGACTGCGGCTCGATACAACTCGGGCACGGTTGCTGCCGGCTGCAGGCGGCGCAGTTCGCCGACGGCCGACACTTGGGTGACCGTGACGTCGTCGAGCACTCCGAGCGAGCCGATCACGACGCCCGCCAGGAGCAGCCGCGAGGGTCGATACCCACGCCGAGAGATTCCAGGAACAGCGAACTCTCGTCACTGCGCCCGGTCAGCCCCAGGCATACCAATGTCGACAACAACGCGACATTGGTAGCCGGCCCGAAGCCATGCGCGAGGTAGAGCGACACGAACGCAATGACTGAGGCGCCGACGACCGCAACCAACACAGGGTTGGATCCGTCGAGCAGCGGCAACACAAACGAGATCAAGACAACCAAGCTGATGGCGAGACCGACGAGGGCACCGAGACCACGCGACCTCCCCAGCAACAGCACCGCTGTTACGAAAGCAACGACGAGAATCAGCATCGAACCGCCACGTCGATAGTCGACGAAGGAAGACGCCTCCGCTGCCGTCGCTGACGACGTCGAGGTAGACGTCGTCGCCGACCTCAGGAACCTTGGCCGACGACTGGCTGACGCGAGGTCGAGGACCGCAGTCGTACCTCGGATGGAGCCAGACGTGACGTCGAAGGTGATCTCCTGCACGAGATACCTTGCGACTGCCCGGTTCCACCGCAGGGCTGCACGACAACGCCCCGCGCTGTTAACTCCACACGCTCGGCTCCGCCCGAAAGATCCTGCACCTGGTGGCTGCCTGACGGCCACAATGCCAGCACCCCGACAGTTGTGGCCAGTGCCCAGGCACCGATCACCCACCACAGCGACCGAGTCAGCTTCGACGAGTGAATCCGTGCCTCGTGGTGGTGTAGGTCAGCCATTGCCGTCAAACCGTAGAACAGTCGCCCCATGTGGACGGGCACACGCTGATGAGGCATGATGGGGCCGCGCGCCATGGGGGCCCGCCGACTCCGAGGGGGGATCACACGTGCAGATTCACGTCACCGTCAACGGCACGGTTCACGAGAGCGATGTCGAGCCGCGCACGCTGCTCGTTCACTATGTGCGCGAAGCCCTCGGCCTCACCGGCACCAACGTCGGCTGCGACACCTCGTCGTGCGGCGCATGCAGCTTGCACCTCAACGGCGAGGCCGTGAAGAGCTGCACTGTGTTGGCTGTCCAAGCCGACGGAGCCGACATCTTGACCATCGAGGGCCTCGCCCAGAATGGCGAGATGCACCCGATGCAGAAGGCCTTCATGGAGAACCACGGCCTCCAGTGTGGATACTGCACGCCGGGCATGGTGATGGCGGCGACCAGCCTGTTGAAGGAGAACCCGAGTCCGACCGAG
>JANOJI010000345.1:0-4847 GCA_031408175.1 Ilumatobacteraceae bacterium | reverse complement strand
CTCGGTCGGCGTTCTGCAACGCCGGATCTGCCGACTCGGGCGCGCCACGCATGCGGTCGATGGCCGACAGGGCGAGGGCCGGCCGGGTCTCCCAGGTGGGCGACCGCGACTCCCACTCGTTCGGGCCGCGGCTGCCGAAGTCGATCAGGAACTGGGCGAACGCGTCGGCGAACTCCTGCGAGTCGGGGGCCATGCGCGACAGCGCCCACATCGCATGGCTCGGAGCCGCCGAGTCGACCTCCCCGATGCCGGCGAGAATCGGCAGGATCAGGTCGGGGCGGCCGACCGCGGTGGCGACGCCGGAGATCGCCCCCACCGGCACCGTGGCCATGTAGGTGGTGAACAGGTGGTGGGCGAACATCTTTCGATGCAGCGGAAGCATCGCCTGGAACCGTTCCCACAACTGCTCGTCGCGCAATGTCGACAGATCGGGTCGGGTGACACGCAGTGCCTTGGTCTCCACTCGGTCGTCGGTGAGCTCGGTGAGGTCGTCGAGAGACTGCTGGGCGAAGACCCACGCGAAGGTTGCCCCGATCTTCTCGGTCATGTCGGGACGCACGTCGCCCGGCATCTCTTCGTACGGCGGGATGCCAGGCTGGGCCCCGAAGAACTGTTCGTCCATCATCTGCCATGACAAGCCTGGGGCGCGCTCGCCGAACAGCCGAATCAGCGAAGCATTGAGATAGCAGTAACCGCCGAGCACACCGAGTTGGCAGTAGTCGTCGGGCGGGAACTCGTCGAGATCGAATGCACCCATCCGTTCCCAGGCGTCGCGCCAACCGAGCTCGGCCAAGTACAGCGCCGTATCACTCGTGAGCGGCGTCACCGGATCCGGGAACACCTCGCCGACGTTGGCTCGCGTGTAGATCGGGAACCGTTCGGACAGCGCGGTATCAGTGACGTAGTAACGATCGCTCATTCGTCCCCCCAGACGTGTGCAGTGTTGGCGGATCGTACATCGATCCGATGCATGAGTTGTTAGGGCAAGCCTGTGACCGAAGTTTCGGGCTGGACGAGCAACAACTGCCGCGGATGCTGCGATCATGCAGTGGTGACGATCGCCGACGACATGGAATGGGGCGCGTTCAGAGACGACGGGCCGTGGGTGCTCGATCGCGAGGCTCTGCAGTGGTATCCCGTCGCCGGCCTGCTCCGCCAAGCTGCGAAGGCCGGCGTCCCGGCACTCACCCGTCCGCGACGCTTGCCCCCCGGCCTGCGAGTCATCACCGTTGCCAGCCGCCTGGTGGGTGCGATCGGGCCGTGGTGGCTGCGCAAGAAACGGCATCACTACGCCACACCGGAAGCGAGCCGCAGCGACATCTCCGGACGACTTCGCCGTGCTGCGGAATGGCTTGGCCCGACCTACATCAAACTTGGCCAGATCATCTCCAGTGGCGAGGGACTGTTTCCCGCCGAGCTGGTCAAGGAGTTCAAGCAGTGCCGTGACCAGGTGCCCGCCGAACCGTTCGATGCGGTCCGCAAGGTGGTCGAGGAAGACCTCGGTGTGCCGCTCGAGAGCATCTTCGCCGCGTTCGACCGCACACCGCTGGCCGCGGCCTCGATCGCCCAGGTGCACGCGGCAACGTTGCACAGCGGCGAACACGTGGTCGTCAAGGTGCAGCGACCGAGTGTCGCCCGCTTGGTGCGCAAGGATCTGCGAGTCATGGCCTGGCTGGCACCGCACCTCGTCGGCAGGATCCCGATCGCGTCATTGGCGAATCCCCCAGCGTTGGTCGAGCTCTTCGCCGAGACGATCGTCGAAGAACTCGACTTTCGGATGGAAGCCGCCAACATGATCGATATCGCCGTGATGCTCCACGAGCTGAAGCAGACCGGCTACGTGGTGCCCCGCCCACACTCGACACTGGTCACTCGTCGAGTGCTGGTGATGGAACGGGTCGACGGATTCAACTTCGACGATGTTGCAGGCATGAAGGACGCAGGTGTCGACACCGAGGCGGTGGTGCGTACGGCGATGATCGCGCTGATCGAAGGGGCGATGGTCTACGGCGTGTTCCACGGTGATCTGCACGGCGGCAATCTCTTCGTGCTTTCTGATGGTCGCACGGCGCTGCTCGACTTCGGCATCGTCGGTCGATTGACCGGCGATCGACGGCTGGCGTTTCTGCGGATGATGGTCTGTGCCACGATCAACGATGTCAAAGGACAGCTGGCGGCGATGCGCGACCTCGGTGCGCTGCCCGTCGACGTCGATCTCGATCTGGTCATGCGCGATCTTCGCCTCGATCAGGCGCCAATCGATCCAACAACGCTCACCGGCGAGGAGTTGGTCGCGGAAGTGCAGCGGGTCGTGAAGGCCTTGCTGGGCTACGGCGCAAAAATGCCGAAGGAACTCATGCTCTACGTGAAGAACATGGTGTTCCTCGACGGGGCAATGGCTCGGCTGGCGCCTGACCTCGATCTGCTTGCCGAGATCGCCAACATCTCGATGCTGTTCGCAGAGCGTCATGGCGAGCAGCTCGGACGCGAGCTCGGTATCGACCAGACAACGTTGGAGCTGAACATGGATGGCGTCAAGGCTGGATTCGGGGTCGACGCCTCGACCGAGCAGCTCACGTATCGCGAGCTGCAGTCGCGTCGGACCTTGATCCAGAAGCGAATGCGTGACCACGTCGGTCGCTAGCTTCGCGATGTGAGCCTCGACGCGAACGCCAGCCGGTTCTCGGGGTTCGCGGATCTGTACGACGCCGTGCGCCCCGTTCCGCCCGGTCAACTGGCCAAGGTCATCACCCGATACGCCGCTGGTCGACCCGACCTCGTCGTTGACCTCGGTAGCGGAACAGGACTCTCGAGCCGATGGGCAGCCAGTTGGTCGAACGAGGTGATCGGTGTCGAGCCAAGTGCTGACATGCGTGCGCGGGCGGCCGCGGTCAGAAGCGACGACCATGTGCAATTCGTGCCCGGTTGGTCCAACGCGACGGAGCTTCCGGATGCTTGTGCCGACGTTGTGCTCGCCGTGCAATCGCTGCACTGGATGGAACCGACGTCGACGTTCGCCGAGGTTGCCCGTCTGCTACGGCCGGGAGGTGTCTTTGCGGCCATCGACTGCGATTGGCCACCGTCGGTCGGCCATGCTCAAGCCGAGCAGGCCTGGCACACTGCTCGGGCGACCATCGCCACGCACGAAAACCGACTGGCGGGCCGGTCGTCGGCCACCTCGCAGCGAGGTACTTCGTCGTCACCGCAATCCGACGACCTTCGTTGCCCCGAGAATTGGCGGGCGCCAGAACGCGGCGACACGACCGCGGCGGTCACGATCATCGACGGTGTTCAGTACTGGCACAAAAGCGAACACCTGGGCAGGATGATCGACAGTCAGCGGTTCGGCCATTGCATCGAGATTGCCGCGCTCGGGGAGGAGCACGGCGATGCCGACCGATTCATTCAGTTGCTGCAAAGCCAGGGTGACTACCAGGCACTTCGACGCCATGGCCTCGACGACGCAACCCTTGGCATCGCGGAATTCTCCAGCCAGGTCCACGCTGCGTTCGCATCGGGGCAGCGTCCGTTCTGGTTCATCTATCGTGCCCGCATCGGCGTGCTCGACCCCGCCAGTCGCTAGCTTCGAGGGGTGCGCCTCGTCATTGCCCGCTGCTCGGTCGACTACGCGGGCCGGCTCACTGCCCACCTTCCCGAGGCCGTGCGACTGATCATGCTCAAAGCCGACGGCTGCGTTGCCATCCATGCCGACGGGGGCGCGTACAAGCCGCTGAACTGGATGAACGCGCCGAACACACTGGTGATCGGTGACGAGGCATGGACCGTCACGAACCCGAAAGGCGAGTCGTTGACCATCACATTGCACGAGGTTGTATCGGACACCGAGACGGCACTCGGTGACGACCCCGGCTTGCAGAAAGACGGAGTCGAAGCCCATCTGCAGGAGCTACTTGCAGCATCTCCACACGCCATCGAAGAGGGACTCACCCTCGTTCGCCGTGAATACCCGACGGCCATCGGGCCGATCGATCTGCTGTGCCGCGATCGCGATGGCCAAGTGGTTGCAATCGAAGTGAAACGCCGCGGTGAGATCGACGGTGTCGAACAACTGGTGCGCTACATCGAGCGGCTGCACCTCGACTCTTCCTTGGGAACCGTGCGCGGGGTCTACGTCGCCCAGGTCGTCAAGCCCCAGGCGCGCGTGCTGGCCGAGTCGCGCGGCTTTCGTGTGGTCGAGGTCGACTACGACGAGTTGCGTGGCATGCAGTCCGACGAGCTGCGTCTGTTCTGACCCGGCTCGCGGGCAGGAAGGGCTACGCCATCACAGGCACGGTCGACATGGCGTCGGCCAACTCTTTGTCGGTGAGGTCGTAGTCCACCATCTGGCCAGCCAGGTAGTTCTCGTACGCGGCCAGGTCGAGGTGTCCGTGGCCACACAGCGCGGTGAGGATGACCTTTTCTTCACCCGTCTCCTTGCACCGCTTGGCTTCACGTATCGCCGCGGCGATGGCGTGCGTTGGCTCGGGCGCTGGCACGATCCCCTCGTTGCGGGCGAACGTCAGCGCACCTGCGAAGCACTCGGTCTGCGGGATGGCCTCGGCCTCGGCGAGGCCAAGTTCGTAGATGTGCGAGACGAGCGGTGACATGCCGTGATACCGCAAACCCCCTGCGTGAATCGAGGGCGGGATGAAATCGTGGCCGAGGGTGTGCATCTTCAGCAGCGGAGTCATACCCGCCGTATCGCCGAAGTCGTACCGATACTCGCCCTTCGTCAGGCTCGGGCATGCCGCCGGCTCGACGCAGCGAATGGTCGGATTCATCCTCCCTGCCATCTTCTCGCGCAGGAACGGGAACGCCAAGCCTCCGAAGTTCGAACCGCCACCGGT
>JANOJI010000324.1:0-12851 GCA_031408175.1 Ilumatobacteraceae bacterium | reverse complement strand
CAGCTGCAGATGTATCGCGAGAACGCCCTCGGCAACTTCCACACCTTGACGCAGCAGATGGCGATCGATCGGGCAATGCTCGTGTACCTCTCGAACGCTGAAAACGTGAAGGGCTCGCCGAACCAGAACTTCGCCAGGGAGTTGATGGAACTGTTCACGCTCGGCGTCGGCAACTACACCGAGACCGATGTCGAGGCGGCGGCAAGGGCGTGGACCGGACACAACGCCGATTGGCCGGAGTACGTGTACACGTTCAAGTCGAACCGCCACGACTACGCCAACAAGACGTTCTTCGGCACGACCAGGGCCTGGGATGGACCGGAGATCATCACCGAGATCCTGGTGACCAATCCCGCCAAGCGCTTGATCGCGGCGCGCTACATCGCCAAGAAGCTGTGGGAGTTCCTGGCGCATCCGATCCCTCCGGCGGGAGTGGTCGACGCGCTCGCACCGGCATTTGCCGCTGACATGAATCTGACCAACCTGGTACGCGAGATTCTGAGGCACCCCGAGTTCTACAGCGTGGCTGCGAAGCAGGGACTGGTGCGCACCCCTATCGAGTACATCGTGGCTCTGTGCTACTACACGGGCCTCAGCGCCGAGAATCTCGGTGTTGCTTGGCGGGCCGAAACGACCGGTCAACAGATGTACCAGCCGCCGAATGTGGCCGGCTGGAAGCCGAACGCCTACTGGCTCAACACCAGCGCAGTTGCCGGCCGCGCCGATTTCGCCCGATCCGTCACCTGGCAGTTGCGCCAGAACAACGGGTTCAACAACCTCTATGCGATGACTGCGGCCGCCGCGGTTGACTACGTGGCCAACTATTTCGGCATCTACCCGCTCTCAACAACGACACGAACTGCCCTGATCAATGCCCGAACTTCCGAGCCCAACCAATGGTGGGCGGCCACCAATCTGCTGACCATGACCATGCTCGCACCCGAATTCCACATGGCATGAGGAGATGACGATGGTTGATCCCGATATCTCCACAGCCGACGCTCGTCGATTGCTGTCCCAACCCGATGTCCTCGGAGATGTCGTAGGCCCCAACGGTTGGACCCGACGCAAGTTCTTACAGGCAATTGGTGGTGGAGTAGTCGGTGGCGCCGCACTCAGCACCTTCGGCGCTGACCGCTTCGGCCTCGGCCACCTCGGCTTCGACGTGCCGGACGCTTTTGCCGCTACACCGATCGGTGCCCACGACGGAATTGTCGTCAACATCGTGTTGTACGGCGGCAACGACGGGCTCAACACCGTCGTTCCCTACACCAACGCCGCGTACTACGGCATCCGCGGGCCGAGTTACGGCAACCTGGCGATCCCTGCCGGTCAGGTCTTACCGCTCGACGGCACCTTTGGCCTGCATCCAAGCCTCGCCTACACCAAGCGCCTGTGGGACGCCGGTCAGTTGGCCATCGTTCACGGCGTGGGCTATCCCAACCCCGATCTGTCGCACTTCACATCAATGGCGATCTGGATGGCCGCCAAGTTCGGCGTCGGTTCGGCGGGCACTGGCTGGATCGGTCGCTGGCTCGATGGTCAGCCGGCGGCGACGGCTGACCTGATGGCCGCGACCATCGGTTCCTCGGTGCCACTGCATCTGCTCGGTGCGGTTCGACGTGCGGTCGCGGTTCCCGAGAATGGTGCCAACATGTTCGGCACCGGTGACGATCCGGCTGAACGCCGGATGTACGACGGATTGCGCGCTTTGTCGGCGACTTCCGCCGGGCGTGGAACATGGCACGACATGTTCGCCACCGTTTTGAAGACCCAACTCAATCTGGCGACCGACGTTGCGCCGGTGTATTCGCCGGAACCCACGGGTGACGGATTCGTCAAGAAGATGACGGTCGCGGCTCGGCTGATCAACGCCAACCTCGGCTTCCGCGTGCTCGATCTCGGCCTCGATGGTTTCGACACCCACGACAGCCAGCCGGCCGATCATGCCGATCTGCTGACCCAACTCGACACCGGTCTGGCGACATTCTTCGCGACACTCGACGCGGCGTACTACAGCCGGGTCACGGTCGTGACCATGTCGGAGTTCGGTCGCACCCCGTACAGCAACGACTCTGCCGGCACCGACCACGGCACGGCCAATGTGCAGTTCGTCATCGGCCCCAATGTGAAGGGTGGCCACTACGGCCAGCCATCGTCGTTCGGCACGATCAACGATCAGTGGGATCGCTTCGACATGACCACTGACTTCCGCAATGTGTTCGGTACGGTGATCGATGGTTGGATGGGTGGTGGCGCATCGACGATCCTCAACGGGCAGTACGAGAATCTCGGCTTCTTCCAGGCTGGTCCGGGGGATCCGCCGCCCAGTGGCGGCATTCCGCCGCTGATCACACCGCCATCGAGCCCGACCGAATTCGTCTCGATGAATCCACTGCGACTGTTCGACACCCGAGATGGCAGTGGAGGACGACTTGGTCCGCTGGGTCAGGGCGAGTCGTGGGCGTTCACCATTCGCGATCAGTTCGGTGTTCCAGCCGATGCCGTGGCGGTCGCGATCAACCTCACTGCGGTCGATGCGACCGCAGCCAGCTTTGTCACGGCGTGGCCCGGCGGACAGGCCCGCCCGTTCACATCGAACCTCAATCCTGTTCCCGGCATGGCCGTTCCGAATCTGGCGATTGTTCGCCTGGGAACTTCCGGCGATGTGAACTTCTTCAACAACGCAGGAACCGTCAACCTGCTCGCGGACGTGGTTGGGTTTTTCCGCGATGGCACGTCGGTAGGGATGGCCCCGCTCGCACCCGTACGACTGCTCGATACGCGCGATGGCCTTGGCGCGCTCGGAGCCGGGCAGATGCTCGATCTGCAGGTCGCCGGCCGTGGCGGGGTGTCGTCGAGCCCCGAGGCAGTGGCCCTGAACGTCACGGTCACGGGCCCGACGGCCTCCAGTTTCCTGACGGTCTGGCCGTCGGGCGAGCCGCGGCCGTTTGCATCCAGCGTCAACATGGTGCCGGGCCAGACCGTGCCGAACATGGTCCTCACCCGAGTCGGCGCCAACGGGATGGTCAGCATCTTCAACAACACGGGATCGACCGATGTCGTCGTCGACGTACTCGGCTGCTTCGACGGCGATGCGTCTGGTCGCTACGTCGCCCTGAGTCCGCGGCGCGTGCTCGACACACGCGACGGTCTCGGCGCGCCACTCGCGCCCGTCGGGCAAACACCCGTGGAAGTCATGCTGCTCGGTAGGGGAGGCGTGCCGTCCGGAGGGGTCAGTGGCGTGATGCTGAATGTCACCGCCGTCGCACCGACAGCCAACACCTTCGTGACCGTGTTCCCGAGCGGTACCGATCGGCCGCTGGCGTCAAACCTGAACGTCACAGTCGGTCAGGTGATCCCGAACATGGTCCTTGCCCGACTGGGTCCAGGCGGCACCGTGATGATGCACAACAACGGGGGCGTCGTCGACCTCGTCGCCGATGTCGTGGGCTACTTCACAGACTGAGTCCGTCAGGCAATCGCTAGCGTGGCGACGATGGTCGACCAAACGCGACGGAGCCGTCTGCTGGCCATGAAGCTCACGGCCCTCGTTCGCGACCATGTCGAGGCGGTCGACCTGCAGACGGTGCCGTTTGCGCTCGGTGCGGCCGTACTTGATGACGGTGTCGGGTGGGTTCTGCTCGACGAGCGACAGCACCGTGGACTCGGTCCGGCGTTGGCTTGGGCACTACGGGCCGGTGTCGTGCACCTGCATCTGCTGGCCGAGGAGGGAACCGGCACGCTCGCCCGCCGTGCGGCCGCATTTCGGCTGCCGATCGAAGTGTGGCACGTCGCCGAACGGGTGCTGCTGCCGGCGATTGCCGAGCCGCTGCCATCGTTCGGTGGTGTTCCGGACGGGCACGAGCAGCTCCGATCGTTGATAGCCGAGGGCGGCGCGTCGCCGGTGGTGGAGCACGGCGTGCTGGTCGGAGAAATCAGCGGTCTCGAGGTATGTCGTGTTGTGACAGACGAGTTCACTGGTGCTGCCAGGCTAGAGGTGGGAATCGGTCAGCACGATCGCGAGGCGTTTCGAATGCTCCACGGCGACCTACCCACTGTGGAAGCGGTGGCCAAGGTCGTGGCGTCGGTTGCGCCTCATCGCCAGCACGGTGCCGATCCCCATCCATTGAACAGGCTCGGCCGAGAGCGGGCGCTCCGTGCCAGGTTGATCGACGATCCGGGGCTGATCGGCGCAACGAAGGTCGACGCCGTGCCGTCGCCGCTCGCTCGCCCGAATCTCAAGGACCCGCACCCAGCCATCGCGAATGCGCTGCTCGACAGGACCTGGGTGACCGTGGTCGTCAGCGTCGGTGTCGATCTCGACGTGGTGCCATACGCCACCGACGCTCGGCTCGCGACAGGAAACCCGACGGCCATCGTCGTGCCGACGCGCGACGCTGTGCCGGTTCAACGGGAGATTGCAGCGCTGCTCGACGATCCCATGGCGATCATTCCTATCCACTGAGGCCGTAACCTGCTCGGTCGGTGTTCGAACGACTGGCGTCCTTGGAAGATGAGTTCATCTCGCTGGAGGTGAGCCTCAGCGATCCCGATGTACAAAGCGATCACGCCGAGTTGCGCCGGGTGTCGAAGCGGTACAAGGACCTCACGCCGGTCGTCGAGTGCGTGCGTTCGCATCGCGAGCGTTCCGCTGATGCAGAAGCGGCTCGCGAACTGCTCGTCGACGCATCGGAGACCGATCGCCAGATGCTGCGCGTCGAGCTTGCCGAGGCGGAGGCCGATCTCGCCGATCTCGAAGAGCAGTTGCGGTTGTTGATGCTGCCGAAGGACCCCAACGATGGCAAGGCCGTGATCATGGAGATCCGAGGCGCAGAAGGTGGCGAGGAGGGCAATCTGTTTGCCGGTGATCTCTACGAGATGTACCGCGGGTTTGCAGCACTGAAGGGCTGGACGGTCGAGGTGCTGTCGCACGATCCCAGCGACCTCGGCGGAATCAACCTCGTCACGATCTTGATCAATGGCGACACGGCGTGGAGCCGGTTGAAGTTCGAAGGTGGGACGCACCGCGTGCAACGCGTGCCGGCCACCGAGAGCCAGGGCCGTATTCACACATCGTCGGCGACGGTACTGGTGCTGCCAGAGGCCGAGGAGGTCGAGGTCGAGATCGACGAGCGAGATCTCCAGATCGACGTGTACCGATCGAGCGGACCGGGCGGCCAGGGTGTCAACACCACCGACTCGGCTGTGCGCATCACCCACGTGCCGACGGGAGTCGTGGTGGCGATGCAGGACGAACGTAGCCAGCTGCAGAACCGGGCCAGGGCGATGCAGGTGCTGCGCGCCAGATTGCTGAAGCTCGCCCAGGACGAACAGGAAGCGGCGATGTCGGTCGAGCGTCGCTCGCAGGTCGGTGGTGGTGGTCGGGGTGAGAAGATCCGCACCTACAACTACAAGGAGAATCGGGTCACCGACCACCGCATCGGGTTCACGATCTATCGACTGCAGGAGGTACTCGCCGGTGACCTCGACGACGTCGTTGATGCCCTCACCTCCGACGAACGGGCCCGACAACTCGCCGGCAATGAGTGACGGCACTGTCAGCTGGCGCGAGCTGTGGAACGAGACGGCCGAGCGCATCGGCCGCCCACAGGCGCGATGGATGTGCGAGGTTGCTTCGGGCACCGATGGCACAGACTTTGTAGCCAATCTCGACCAGCCGGCGACCGAGCGCGGCGTCGCCCACCTTGACGCAATGCTTGCGCGGCTGGCGACCGGTGAGCCGCTGCAATACGTGCTCGGGCGGTGGGGCTTTCGCCACCTCGACCTGGTGGTCGATCGCCGTGTGTTGATCCCCAGGTCGGAGACTGAAACCGTGGTCGAGGTCGCGCTGCTGCGTGCCCGTTCCATGCACGGTCCGATCATCTGTGCCGATCTCGGAACCGGCAGCGGCGCGATCGGGCTGTCACTCGCCAGCGAACTGCCGCTCGATGACGTCACGGTGTGGATGACCGATCGATCGATGGATGCGCTCGACGTGGCGCGAGCCAATGTGGCCGGGCTCGGTCGGGCAGCGGCCAACGTGCGTCTCGCCCACGGTCAATGGTTCGAGGCACTGCCGGCGGAGCTGCGCGGACGTCTGGCGGTCGTGGTGTCGAATCCTCCATACGTGGCCGACAATGACCTCGAGCTCGAGTCGATCGTGCGCGAATGGGAACCGGCGATTGCCCTGTTCGGGGGGCCCGACGGTCTCGATGAGATCCGCCGTCTCGCTGCCGAGGCACCGCACTGGCTGCGGCCAGGCGGCTGGTTGATCGTCGAGATCGGGTCGGCTCAGGGGACGTACGTGATGGAGCTTCTTCGTGATGCCGGATTTGACGAGGTCGAGATCGCGCCTGACTTGCACGGCCGCGATCGAGTGGCCGTGGCGCGGCGTCGCCCGACCGACTCAGGCGAATCGGGCGGCGACCTGACCCAGCAGTGACTCTTCCTCGTGGTCGATGTCGTGATCGACGCCGGCGACGTCGCGTGCAGCGGAGAACAGCGACTGACGCAGCACGGTGCTGGTGATTCGGCCGTCGATGTCATCGAGCAGAGCCTCGATCTCGTGGTCTGCCACCGCCGTGCGTACCTTGGCCATCGCCTGACCTAGATATTGATCGAACGAGAACGTCGACGACTCCCAACCCGAGTCGTCGCTGATGTGGCGAATCTCATCGAGCTCATCCTCGGAGATGTGCCTGTCGGCCATCATCACGAGCAACAGCAATTCGACGACCGCCTCGTGTTCTCGATTCGCTGTCGCGTGCAGTGACAAATGGCTGTACAGATCGCGCAGGCGGTGATTCATCGAAGGAGGAACCTACCCGCTGGCCGTCGGAGCGATGAAACGCCTGAGGAAGTCGAGTTGGTGTAGCAGCATGTTCTCGGCGACAACCTCTTGCGGCGTCATGTGCGTCACACCAACCAGGGGGAGCACCTCGTGCGGCTTTCCAGCGGCCAGCAGTGCCGACGAAAGCTGCAGCGTGTGAGCAGCGACGACGTTGTCGTCGGCGAGCCCGTGGATCAACAGCAGTGGGCGGGTCAAGGCGCCGGCCAGTGGCAGCAGTGACGAGTTGGCGTAGGCGGTGTCGTCGACTGTCGGATCGCCGAGATAGCGCTCGGTGTAGTGGGTGTCGTACAGACGCCAGTCGGTGACAGGTGCGCCGGCGATCGCGGCGTGGAACACGTCTGGGCGGCGCATGACTGCAAGCGCGGCGAGATACCCGCCGAAGCTCCAGCCTCGAATGGCAACATGGTCGAGGTCGAGCGGGTAGTGATCGGCAGCGGCGTGCAACGCCTCGATCTGGTCGTCGAGGATGGGGGACGCCAGATCAAGATGAACCGAGCGTTCCCATTCGCTGCCACGTCCAGGTGTGCCGCGGCCGTCGGTGACCACAACGGCGAAGCCTTGATCGGCGAACCATTGTGACAACGCGAATCGGCTCCGAGAGGCGATCACGTTCTGGACGTGGGGTCCGCCGTACGGATCGAGCAAGACTGGAAGCGGAGATCCGTCGTGGTCATGGGGCAGCAGCACGGCCGTCGCCAAGCGGCGATCTCCGTAGTGATGCAGCGCGACGTTGGGATCGATCAGAGGCGCCTCGACACACGACGTCAGAACCGGGCCGTCCACGACTTGTGTCACGGCCCCGCATCGATCGAGCGTCGTACTGCGCAGCACCGTGGTGTTGCCGCCGACGACGGCGGTATGAATTCCGGCTCCGTCGGTGAGGCGGACCAGTTCGTCGTCGCTCCAACGCCACACGTCCATCACGGACGCATCGTCGGGATGGTTGGCCTGCACGATCACGGCGTTGCCGGCTACTGCGACCACCGACCGGACTTGAAGATCCGTCGGGGTGACGGCCTCACCATCGATCATGAGTCGCCGAACCCCGTCGCTATCGGCTGTCATCACGAGGCGTCCGTCATCCAATTGGTCGGGAGTACCCGGTACCAGTTCGATCCAGCGGTCGTCGTGGTCGGAGAAGATCGGCGCAGTGTCGCCGGTGGTGGGGTTGGCTTCGAGCACCTGCAGGTCGCGCTGGTCGCGGGACTGAACGCTCAGCAGCAGCCGGTCGCTCGAGGCCCAACGCACGGCGGTGAGGTACGGGAACCGATCCTGGTCCCATGCAACTTCGATGCTCCCGCCGTCGAGCGCCAGCACATGGAGATCGACCTTCGCATTGGCGGTGCCGGCCGCCGGGTAACGCACCTCGCGCGGTTGCTGATCGGGCGAGCTCGGCTCGGCGATGAACCATCGTTGGACTGCCGCGACGTCGACCCGGCAGGCGGCGATCGCGGCTCCGTCGGGACTCCACCAGTAGCCCCGGTATCGGTGGAGTTCCTCACCGGCGATGTAGTCGGCAGACCCCCACGACACGTCTGGATCGTCGTCGCTGGCCAATTCCCAGCTCGTTCCATCGAGTTCTGCGATACGCAATGCATTCCCGCAGACATACGCCAGCCGGTTGGCTGCAGGGTCAGGTCGAGGATCGAAAACGGGGCCGTCGACGTCCAACTCACGGGCGAGGCCGCTGATCAAACCGGCGACGTAGAGCCGTCCGGCGAGGGGAAAGGCGACGACCGACACGGCCGTGTCTGTTGCGAACGTCGTCACGCCCGAGGCGGTCTCGCGCATTCGCTCGCGGCGAATCCGCTCCTCGGCCGGGATGTCGTCGGGGTCTACCTGATCCAGGAGTGCCAACGGATCGGCAATCAGTCGCTCCTCGCGGCTGGCGATGTCGAGCAAGTACAGACAGTTGATCGGATCGTCACCTGAACGACTGCGGATGAAGACGATTCGTCTGCCATCTGGTGACACGACCAAGTTGCGCGGCTCACCGAGGGAAAGACGACGGGTGCGCGCGTATTGACGGGGGAAGGAATCGGCCGATGCGCCTGATGGGAGGGTCACGGTGTCACCATGATCTTGGCGTGTTCTTCTGGGTTGGCCAGATCGCGAAACGCCTGTGGAATTCCGTCGATCCCGACGCTTGCCGTGACCCAGGGTGCGAGGTCCACCTTTCCGGCTGCGATCGAGGTGAGCGCAGCGCTGAACTCGCCGGGTTCATAGCCGAACGCGAACTGCAGGCTCAACTCGCGGCCGATGCCCAGCATGGGGTGGAAACGATCCTCCTGCATGCACGCCCCCACGATCAGGATGCGGGCATCCTTCGGGGCGATGCGCATAGCTTGATCGATCATTCCCGGCACACCGACCGCTTCGAAGATGACGGGTGTGCGCACCCCGTCCGCCTTTCGCCACGCCTCGATGGCCGGCGTCAGGCGCGGATCGACAACGACGTCGGCGCCGAGCTTCTCGGCCAGTGCTCGACGTTTGGTGGAGAAGTCGGCGGCAATGATCGGCCCGATGCCGCGCATCTTCAACTCGGCGATGCAGGCCAGCCCGACCGGACCACACCCGAGGACGATGGCGCTTTCGTTGCCGGTGATCTTGCTCTTGGCCACCGCATGCACACCGACGGCGAGCGGCTCGGTCATCGCCGCGACCTCGGCACTCATGCCGCTGGGTACCTTGATCCCCACCATTTCGTTCAGCACCATCAGCTCGGCGTATCCGCCGTTGTAGATATTGGAGAAGCCGACGGGGTGCAGACCTGATGCATCGAATGCGACAGGCAGGCTGACCACGATGTCGCCGACGTTCAGGTTGCTGCAGCTCGGTCCGACGTCGACCACCTCACAGCAGAATTCGTGCCCCATCACGGTGTCGAGCTGGGGTTCGAACATCTTCAATGGCATCGGGTCGGGCGGGCGATCGGCGTTGAGCTCGTTCATCAACCGCCGGCTCTCCTCGCCGTGCTGCAGCAGATGTAGATCGCTACCGCAGATGCCGCACGCCAATACTTTGGCCAACACTTGACCGGCACCGGGAGTCGGATCAGGGAGTTCGTCGACCCGTAGTTGCCAGTCTCGCATCACCGCTGCGCGCATTGCCGCGACCGTAGTTCGTCGGCGGCAGACCCGTGCCGTCGACCGGCTGGCTCAGCGACTGAAATGGGCGATGGCTTCAGTCACGACTGCCCAAGCGGCGTCACCGTCGACCTGGGTGAGACGATCGCAATTCGGCTCGGGCCGTTCGATCAGCGTGCGCTGGTCGATCACGGTCATGCCGCGGGTGTACTCGCCGCCGGTCTCGACGACAACATGCGAGAACGCTCTGATGAACAGCTCGGGATGCGTCAAGGCCATGACCGCCAGCGGATCGTGCACCGCGGCGCCGGCCATGTCGTCGTGGCGGCTGATGTAGGTGGCGCTGAAGAACCTCATGAGATCCGCCAGTGCAGCCGCAAGTGTGCCGGGCAAGTTGCGGACCTGTTCGATTCGTTCTGGTGTCGCCTGGAACTGATATGTGACGTCGAGTCCCGTCATCACCAGCGGCCCGCCGTAGCCGACCACGATCGCGGCAGCCTCGGGATCCGCCCAGATGTTGAACTCGGCCGTTGCCGTGCGATTACCGAACAGCCCTCCCCCCATGAACGAGATGCCTGCGATGCGTGCGGCGATGTCGGGCGCCGACCGCAGCGCCAGGGCGATGTTGGTCAACGGGCCCGTTGGGACCAGCCACACTCCTTCGTGGTTGCGAACGGTGTCGATGATGAACCCGATTGCGTCTCGACTGGCCGGCGGGCCCGATGGAGGCGGGAGTTGGGCACCATCGAGTCCGCTCTCACCGTGCACATATCCGGCGTGTCGGGGAGGCGCGAGGAGTGGTCGACTTGCGCCGGCATGGACAGGTGCGTCGATGCCCAGAAGGTCGCGGACCACGAGTGCGTTGCGGGTCGTCGAGTCCAGTGGCACGTTGCCGGCCACGGTGGTGATACCGAGCAGGTTCGTATGACGGGCGGCGACGACCATGGCGATTGCATCGTCGTGGCCAGGGTCGCAGTCGAGGATGATCGGCACGAGGTGCTTCGGCGATGTCATGACCGGCAGAGCATGCCACCGTTACGATCGCGGGGTGCGGTCGAGACGATGGTGGTGGCTCACGCTGGCGGTGCTGGCGTCCTCGGGTTGCACCGCGACGAATTCATCGAGCGAGACGTCGACTCCCGCGTCCCTCGCGGCTCCGACCACGCAGACTGAACCAACGGGAGTGCCCGGTCTGACAGCTGTCGATCCGTTCTGTTCGGCTTGGGCGAGCTACGTGGGCACGCTGCAGGCGTTGGGAGTCGCCGCTTCGTTCGGCGATCTGTCCAGTGAGCAGTTTGCAGCTCTCGAATTGACCGCTGCCCCACGACTGGTCGAGGTCGCTGCGGCGATCGACGCTTTGTGGCCTCTGGAGTTGGCGGCGGAACGGTCCATTGTGATCGAGCAACGCATCGGACCATACGCTCGCCGGGCGAGCCGTGGCGTCGAGGCACTCCGCGCAGCAGGGGTCACCGAAGCGGAACTCGCCGGGCTAGGCCCCATTTGGCAATCGGCCCTGCTGGGCCGCAATCCTGAGGTGCCGGTCATCGAACTGCCGGCAGTTTCTGCCGATCTGCAGGTCAAGCTCGAGGTGGCGGCGAGTGCCTTCGACATTGTCGTTACCCCGTACGCCCAGGATCCGAGCCTGGTGCTGGACGGGGTCGCGACACCTGCGACCGACGCCTATCTCGCCGCTCAATGCCCCGACCTCGCGTCGAGCGGCGTCGGCGATGCGCTCTAGTCGCTCCAGTCCCGCTCTCATCGAACTTTGTCGCTCCGACCATTCCCAGCGTGTTGACAGCGACAAAGTTCAGGTGACGCCGGTGCTCAGTCGATCGTGAGGAGGCCCGCTTCGCTCAGGGTCACTCGACTGCCGACCCACTCGCCCTCGCACATCGCAGCGGCCAGGCCGACCTCCGAAGACGTACCCCACGCTCTCCGCCCATCGGCCAACAGACACGCGGCGATCGCCGTCTCGGGTTCGCCGTCGCGGGAGTGCATGACGGTGTATCCCTCGATGGTGGCGGGGCCAGCCGCATCCGCCTGCTCGGCAAGCCCGCGCTGCGGGAGAGCGTCGATCTCGGACTGCGGGCTGTCGTGGCAGAAACCGCGAGTAGGTGGCTCCGTCGAGTAGATGCCGAACGCGTGCTTCGTGGCGTACCCGCCGTTGGCCCAGACCAGCCCGAGTTCCCCGGGCACGGCACGCAAGTCGTTGGCCACGCTCGCGATCGCGTGCATGACGTAGTTGTTCCACGGCCCGCCGGCAAACGTCAGCCCTCCTGTGCGCGTGAGCTGCCGACCAAGCGCTAACCCGAGGCTCTGCGCGCCGAACTGCACCGCGGAAGGGAAGCACGAGTACAGATCGACCACTGTCACGTCGTCGATCGCGCAACCGGCCAGCTCCAGGGCCCGCCTACCTCCCATCTCGATGGCCGGCGTCTCGGCGAACGACCAGCGGTTGCTGACGAAAGGATGCTCATGGCAATCGGTGCCGGCGTGTACGAACACCCATCGATCGCGCGGGACGCCGAGCGATGCCGCTTTCTCGGCTGAGCACATGATGATCGCGGCCGCCATGTCGACGTCGTTGTTGGAGTTCATGTACTTCGTGTAGGGAAACCCGACCATGCGGTTGTTCGGCGACGGTGTGCGGATTTCCTCGGCAGTCCTGGCCTGGCGCGACCAGGCGTACGAATTCGTGGAGGCAACGTCGCTGAAACGCGCCCACAGTTCGCTGACGCGCTGTAGATGTTGCTCGGGTGTCGATCCACTTCGGGCACGGATAGCGCTCTCGAAGATCGGATAGATCTGCACCGGCATCATGACGCCGCGTGCGAGTTCCGACGGATGATTGAGCACCAGGTCGTCGCCGATCACTCGTGGTGTCTGACCTTTCGGCGCCGACGGCCAATCCA
>JANOJI010000310.1:0-2112 GCA_031408175.1 Ilumatobacteraceae bacterium | reverse complement strand
TATTCGGCCGACAAGGCGAGACATCTTCGGATAGCCGGCATCCTCGGCGATGTCGCCGTAGGTGACGACTTCGCCGTCCCGCAAGGCGCGGATCACGTCGATGATGCGCTGGTCGCGCTCGTTCATATCGTGACGACGTTGGCCGCTTCGTAACGGCCGAGCTTGCACATCAGATCGAATTCGACTTCGGCACCGATCGGGATGTCTCGACTGCCGTCAGCGATCACGATGCAGTGGAACGGCACGACCCAACCATCGTCTCGCGTGATCTCGCCGAGACCGACCACCTTGTCGAACATCGTGACCGTGCCGCGCATCTCACGCGACGATCTTGCTGATCGGCAACTCCAAGATGTCGGAGGCGCCGGCGTCTTTCAGCTCGGGAATCAACGTGTTGATGGTTCGCTTGTCGACGACAGACTCGATGGCATAGCCGCCTCCCGCCAGTTCGCTGATGGTCGGAGACTTTGCCGATGGCAACACCGCAAGCACTGCCTTGAAGTGGTCACCGTCGACGTTGAGCTTGACCAGCACCTTGTCGCGAGCGTCGAGTGTGCCGAGCAGCAACGTCATCAACTGATTCATCGCGTGAAGCTTGGCGGGGTCGTCGAACGAGGCCCTGTTGGCAACCATTTCGGTGTAACTGACCAGCAGTGTGTCGATGATCCGCAGGCCGGCGGCGCGCAACGCCCGGCCGGTCTCGGTGATCTCGACCACGCAATCGGCGATGTCGGGGATCTTTGCCTCGGTCGCCCCGTATGACAGCCGCACGTCGGCGGCGATGCCCTTCGAGGCGAAGTAGCGCTCGGTCAATTTCGGGTATTCGCTGGTCACTCTCACACCCTGCGGGAGATCCTCGACTCGTTGTGCAGGCGAATCGGCAGCCACTGCGGCAACGACCTGGACCGGGTTCGACGTGGCCTTGCTGTAGCGAAGCTCGCCGAGGCTGATCACCTCGCTGCTCGTTTCCTCCACCCAGTCTCGTCCGGTGATTCCGAAGTCGAAGAGCCCCTCGGCGACGTACATCGGGATCTCCTGCGGGCGCAGGATTCGCACGTCGATGATGCGGGGGTCGTCGATGGTGGCCTTGTAGTCGACCGCGGAGGAGCGCACGACCGGAAGGTCGGCGGCAGAAAACAACTCCAGCGTGGCCTTCTCCAACGACCCCTTTGGCAACACCAGCCTGAGCATCCGCAGCAGGCTATCTGCCACGAGTTGAGGCCGGGCCAGGTCAGTGCTCGGTCGGCGATTCCTGGAGCAGCCGAACGGCGTGGGGGACGATGTCGAGAATCGCACCGAGCTGCTCGACGCAACCCTTCGGCGACCCGGGCGTGTTGCAGATGATCGCCTGGCCGCATATGCCGGCGATCCCGCGCGACAGGCGACCAAGCGGACTCACCAGTCTCATGGACTCGGCGAGACCCGGCGCCTCGCGTTCGATCACCAGCCGAGTGCCCTCGGGCGTCTGATCTCGGGGAGCGAAGCCTGTGCCACCGGTCGATACGATCAATCCGGCAAAGCCGCCGCACATCTCGCGAAGGTTGTTGGCAACGTTGTGGACACCGTCGGCCGTGACGCGATGCTCGATGACCACCCACCCGGCGGCAGTCAGTTGCTCGACCAGGGCAGCGCCGCTCTTGTCCTCGCGGGTCCCGTGGATCACACCGTCGCTGACGGTCAGAACCTTGGCGTGAAGTGGCTGCTCCGTCATGAGGTGCGACGGTAGCGAATCAGGGTCATCCCGTCAGTGTCATGGTCGTGCGGCAAGATGCGCCAGCCGTGACCGTACGGCCGCCATTCAGTGGATGGCGGCGCGGTGATGGGTTCGAATCCGTCGGGCACAGGATGATCGATCGACTCCTCGGCGGTGAGGGTGCATACGCTGTAGGCGAGCCAACCTGCCGGGCGAACCAGCGGTGCGGCCGCAGCGATGATTCGCCGTTGCAGCGCGGCGAGGTCGCCCACGTCGGGTTCGGTGATCCGCCACCGCGCGTCGGCACGACGGCGTAGCGCACCGAGACCGCTGCATGGCGCGTCGATCAAGACCTTGTCGAAGCTGGACGGTGGGAACGGTGGTGAGGCGGCATCGCCGACGACCACCGCGACGCCCTG
>JANOJI010000306.1:0-1690 GCA_031408175.1 Ilumatobacteraceae bacterium | reverse complement strand
CATTGGAAGTCAGTGCGTGCCGACGCGCAGCCGCGCGGGCATGATTGGGGCCGTGCGCGTCGCCTACACACTGGAGCAATGCTGGCACCGGGTGCCTGGTGGCACCGGTGTTGCCGCGATGCGTGTCGCCGAATTCATGAGCGAACAGCGCGACGTGACGCTGATCGGTGTTGCCGGGCGTCATGCGCATGTTCCGAGCGAGCCATGGTCGCCGGCCATACCCATCGCCCACCTTCCCGTCGGTGGGCCATTGCTCTATGACCTGTGGCTCCGGCGAGGCTGGCCGAAGGTCGAGCGTGCCACGGGACCGATCGACGTGGCCCATGCGACGACGGTGATCCCGTGTGCGACCGACGCTCCGTTGGTGGTGACCGTGCATGACCTGGCCTTCCTGCATGACCCTTCGCAGTTCACCCGGCGCGGTAACCGCATCTTTCGCCTCAGCCTCGATCAGGTTCGTCGTCGAGCCAATCTGGTGCTGTGCAGTAGCCAGGCAACGATGGATGACTGTTTGTCGGCGGGTGTCGACGCCGATCGCCTGCGCCTCGTGCCGCTCGGTGTCGATGCCGCCAGGGCAGACGCCGCCGAGACGGCACGAGTTACCGCGTTGTATCGGCTACCCGAGCGCTACCTACTGTTCGTTGGAACCGTCGAGCCGCGAAAGAACCTACGCGGCCTGGTCGACGCGGTCTCGCGACTCGAGGATCCGCTACCGCTGGTCGTCGCCGGAGCCGCCGGGTGGGGTGACATCGCGGTTCCATCGAGCGGCGACGTCAGATTCGTCGGCTTTGTGCCAGCTGCGGACCTCGCCGGCCTGTACGCGGGGGCCGAGGTGTTCTGCTACCCGAGCGAGCGAGAGGGTTACGGATTGCCGGTGCTCGAAGCCATGGCGCAGGGCACTCCAGTCGTCACGAGTCGGGGCACCGCGACCGAGGAGACAGCCGATGGCGCTGCAGTGCTTGTTGACCCGCTGAATCCCGATGACATTGCGCGGGGGATCGCTGAAGCGAGCGAGCATCGCCACGCGCTGATTGAGAAAGGCCTGGATCGCGCCGATCGGGCGACGTGGCGTGAAACAGCACGCCTGACCGCCGACGCCTATCGGGAGCTGTGCTGATGGCCGACCCGGCAATTGCCGTGAACCTGCTGTGGTGCGTTCCCGGCGACGTCGGGGGATCCGAGGAGTACCTTGTTCGGCAGTTGATCGGGTTGGCCGAGGCCGTTCCCTCCGTACAGCCGACGCTGTATGTCGTCGAAGGGTTTGTCGAGGCGCATCGCGACCTGGCCGAATCGTTTCCCACGATCGTTGCATCGTTCGATGGTGCATCGCGGGCGCGTCGAATCGTTGGTGAGTCGACGTGGTTCCGTCGGCAAGCAGCGGCGGCTGACGTGCGCCACCATGGGGGTGGGGCAGCGCCGCTGGGTGCTACTCGTCCGTACATTCTCACGATCCACGATCTGCAATACCGCACGTACCCCGAGTACTTCAGCCGGACAAAGCGGGCCTACCTGGCCGCGATGATCGGCCGATCGGTGCGGCGGGCTCGATTGGTGACCGTGCCGAGCGAGTATGTGCGCAGTTCCGTGGTCGAGGCGTACGGAGTCGCGGCATCGAACGTCCGCGTGGTACCACACGGCTTCGAACCTGACCTGTTGACCAACTTCACCGACGAGGCCGAACTGCGTGGCA
>JANOJI010000304.1:0-2326 GCA_031408175.1 Ilumatobacteraceae bacterium | reverse complement strand
GGTTCTGGGCGCTGCCGATACGGCGTTGGCAACGCTGGCGTCGCTGCAAGGCCACCGCAATGCGGCCGACGACCTGTTTCAACGTGGCATCGCCCTCGAGGAGCAAGTTGGTAGCGCCTTGCTGGCATCGACATCGCGGTTCTGGTACGCGGAGCATCTCTCGCGATCCCCGTCCGTCGCCGACCGGACGACGGCCCGAGCGCTCGTGGATCGCTGTCTCGCCCATTTCGAACCGATCAATTTCCACTTCACCGATCGCGCCGAACGTTTACGCATGGAGCTGAACGGTTAGTCGAGCGGGATCACTCTGGCGAACAATGCCTTGAGGTATCCGCCCTGGGCGAACGTCACCGGGTGATCGACGGCGTGGCCGGTGCGACGCACCTCGACCAGGTCGTAGCCAGCGCGTTGCGCCGAGCCGCGCACGGTCGCGAAGAACTGCTCCTCGGTGATCCGGCTCGAGCACGAAGCCTGAACCAGCAGGCCGTCGGTGCGCACGAGTTGCACGGCGCGCTGCGAGAGTTGACCGTAGGCGTGCAGCGCCCGTTCGATGTTCGACTTGCGTTGTGCGAACGCCGGTGGATCAACGACCACGATGTCATAGTGCTTGCGTCGCTGGATCAGTCGATCCATCACTTCGTAGGCGTCGCCGATCATCGCGTCGTGTTCGCAGTGGCGCACGTTGGGTAGCGCAGCGTTGTGGGCGAAGTTGCGCTCGGCGGCGGCAAGGGTTGGCTCGCTCTGGTCGACGCTGGTCACCCTGGTCGCTCCGCCTGCGGCGGCGTACACACCGAACCCGCCGGTGGCAGCGAAGATGTCGAGCACCCGCATGCCCGCAGCCATCGAGCCGACCAGCGCCCGGTTCTCGCGCTGGTCGAGGAAGTGGCCGGTCTTCTGGCCGTGCACGACGTCGGCTTCGAACGTCAACCCGTTCTCACGGAACAGCACCGGCGCCGCCGGCGTCTCGCCGATCAACGCCATGCCCTCGGTCAATCCGTGCAGGCGTTGGTCGGCCATCGTACGCGCCAGGCGCAGCACCAGCGCGGCTGGCTCGAACTGCTCACCGATCACGTCCACGAGTGCGCCGAGGTGGGGTATCCAGACCGGGCTGTAGAGCTTCAGTACCAACGTGTCTGCATAGCGGTCGAGCACCAGCCCGGGGAAGCCATCGTTCTCGCCGTTCAACACCCGGTAGCCGTCGGTGTCGTCGCTGATAGTGGCCCGGTGTTCGACAGCGGCGGCGATGCGCTGCTGCCAGAAGGCGGTGTCGATGGTTGCCGGTTTGCCGTGGTGCAGGATCCGGATCCGGATTGGCGACCCTGGATCCCACAAACCGACGGCCACGAAGTTGCGGTCGTTGTCGAAGATCACGGCCAGATCACCGACCACGCCGCAGTGGCTGATCGACGAGATCGACTCGTTGAAGATCCACGGATGGCCGGCAGCAATCTGCCGGCGGGCATCAGGGGTGACTCGAACCGCCATGCGCTTCTCACTCACCACGGGAAGCTGGTCGAGCACCGGCACGCGATCCGACATTGGATCAGGGTATGCCGATGTCGTGCTGAATTCCCTACGCTCCGCTCATGACCGATCAGCTGGAGCGCACCACCAACCTGCTGGCGCTGCTGCTCGAGACGCGAGTGCCACTGACCCTCGACGACATCGTCAACCAGTTGAGCGACCAATATCCCCCAAGTCACACCGCGCTCCGCGGTGCATTCGAACGCGACAAGGGTTTGCTCCGCGATGTCGGGGTGCCGATCGAGACCACCGTGCTCGGTGGCACCCATGCCGGCCAGACGGCGTATCGAGTCGACCGTGATCGCTACGAACTACGCGACCTCGACCTGACCGACGACGAGCGTCGGGCGCTGCAGGTTGCTGTCGCCGCGGCGCGCACCGCCGAGGCCGAGTTCGGAATGCTGAAGCTCGGCGGGGTCGCCGACAGCTCTGCATCGATCACTGCGAACCTCCCCCAACTCGAGCTGCTGCCGTCGCTACGCGAGGCGATCGCCGCTCGAGCGACCATCGCCTTTCGCTACCACACAGCACCACGCACGCTGCAGCCCTATGCGCTGCTCCTTCGCGAGGGCTTCTGGTATGTGATCGGGCACGACCTTGGGCATAGCGAGGTGCGCACGTATCGGGTCGACCGCATCGAGGGCTCGATCGAACAAGGCGGGGGCAACGAGTTCGAACGCCCCGACAACTTCGACCCGCGAGCCGTCTTCCCTGCGGATCCGAAGGAACTGGGCGATGGCGGCCAGACCGCGATCGTGCGCATCGACGGCACACGAGCGACGTTCGCAGTTCGCGAGCTCGG
>JANOJI010000302.1:0-15517 GCA_031408175.1 Ilumatobacteraceae bacterium | reverse complement strand
TACAGCGTGTTCAACGAGCAGGAAGAGACGATCAAGAATGTTGCGTTCAAGTTCGTCACCGAGAAGGACTTCCTGACTGCGCTCATTCGCAGCGTCGAGGGCAGTACCCGCGGGTTCGTTGCTTCGATGAAGCAGGCCGAGATCCTTGGTCTGCGCGGCGAGATCGTGAAGGAAGTCAAAGAGAACCTCGACGTCACTGTCGAAACGTGGGGATACCACGTGATCGACCTCCAGCTCAACGACATCACCTTCGACCAGGCCATCACCACCTCGATGGCGCAGGTCGTGGCGTCGAACAACCTGAAGGCTGCCGCGACCAACGAGGGCGACGCATTGTTGATCCGCAAGACCAAGGAAGCCGAGGCCGTCGGCACGGCGGTGCGCATCGAGGCAGAGGCCGAGCGAACAGCGGCACAACTTCGCGGTCAAGGTGTGGCTTTGTTCCGCGAGGAAGTTGCTCGCGGTCTCGCGCAAGCCGCGCGCGAACTCGAAGACAACAGCGTCGACTCGTCGCTGATCCTGTTCTCGATGTGGACCGAATCCATCCGTCACATGGCTGAGAACGGCAAGGGCAATGTGCTGTTCCTCGATGGTTCGCCAGCCGGAATGCAAGACCAGATGCGCGATCTCATTGCCATGCAGCAGCTGCAGGTACAGGCCCGGCCGCGGCTACCCGAGGCGTAGGCTCGTGGCAGTGGAATTGGTGCAGACCCTTCCGGCGCGTTGGTACACCGATCCCGCCGTGTTCGAGCGTGAGCGATGGCCGATCTTCGGGTCGGCCTGGGTGCACATCGCCTACGACCATCAGCTCCGGCAGCGCGGCGACTATGTCTCCGAGAACTTGGCCGGTTGGCCCATCTTCATCCGTCGCAACGAGGATCGCGGCCTGGTCGGTTTCTACAACCTGTGTCCGCATCGTGCCGGCCCGATCGTGTGGGATGGCGAGGGTCATCAGGCCAACCTCGTGTGCCGATATCACGGGTGGGGGTTCCGTGACAACGGCACGCTGCTGAACGCTCGCGACTTCGGGTGCGATGTGCCCGACGGCATGGACCTGACACCGATCCAGGTCGAATCGTGGCGGGGCATGGTGTTCGTGTGTCTCGACCCCAGCGTCGCACCGCTGCACGAATGGCTCGGCGCCTTCCCCGACGAGGTTGCCGATGTGCCGCTGGAGTCGTTCCGCTTCCACAGCCGCAGCGTGCGCAGGATGGCGTGTAACTGGAAGACCTACGGCGACAACTTCATGGAGGGCTATCACCTTCCCACGGTTCATCCGGCTATGAGCCGCGATGCCGACGCACTGAACTACAAGGTGCTGATCAAGGGTGACCGTCGGTGGAACATCCACGAGATGCCACCGCGCGACGAGTCGACGTTCGGTGTGTTCGGTTGGTTCTGGCCGACATTCGCCTTCGACGTGTTCCCTGGCGGGTTCGCAGTCGAGCGTTGGCTACCGCGCGGCCACAGCCACAGCGATCTGATCTTCGAGTACTTCTTCGCCGACGACACCGAACACGACGTCGAGGCAATCATCAAGTTCAGCGAGCAGGTCGCCGACGAGGACGCCCGGGTGTGTGAACACGTGCAGCGCAATCTCGTTGCCGGCAACTACGACGTGGGGGTGCTGAGCCCGAAGTGGGAAGAAGGTGTTCGCGTCTTTCACGAACTCGTTCGCGAGGCAGTCGGCCCGCTCGACTAACGCTCAGCGGATTCGTTCGAGCTCGAGCCAGGTCGTCCCGGTGTTGAGCGGGATCGGCTGACCGGTTGCGGTCGAGACGAACCGGAACGGCTCGTACGGTGTGGCCCGGGACCACGTCGCAGGAATCGCAGTGCCGTTTCGGTGCACGACTGCCGCCCCGGTACCCACGGTGATCGGCGTTGGTGATCGAGCGTCGGCCGGTGATGGCACGTACACGGTGGATATCTCGACGACGTTGCGCGCCGAGATCTGTGCGCCGGCCACGGTGACGTGTGGTTGTCCATCCTGGGATCGCAGGTACGTTCCCGTTGCGTTGTCCCAGGTCCAATCGACCACGACGCCGGCCATCGACCGCGTGAATGTCGTGTCGGCAACGCCGGCGACATTCATTGGTGCGGTCCACGACGGATCGATGGACCACAGGGGGCGGGCGGGGCCGGCAGCGGTGGCGACCGCAACAGCACAGTTTGGGTCGAGCAACAGGTTGTGGGGGCCGGGTCGGTCGGTCGAGCGGACGTAGCACGGGTTGCGCAGCACCGTGAAGTCAACGAGCACGTCCGACCTCGCCGCGGAGTTGATCCAGTCGGTCACGCCCGGATTGGCGCCGGAGTACGCGAACACTGGGCGGTTCATTGCGGACAACAGATCGAGGTCACCGATCCGTGCTGAACGAACCGGTCCGATGTATTCGGGCAGATTGGTATGGAAAAGGGCGACGAACCGGGTGATCCCCTCGACGTTCTCCTCGATGATCGCATCGGCCTGCTCGAGCGCCCATTGTGGTCGCGCCACTCCGTAGTTGTCGATCTTGACCGCCAGGATCGGTCGGCTGGTCAGTGTTGCATCGGCTGGCAGACCGGTGAGCGCGGCAACTCTGTCGATTGGCGGAAGCGTGTTGTAGGGCGGCCATACCGGCACGGTGATCGAAGTGACCGAGCCGGGCGGCAGCGTTGGGCTGCGGGTATCGATGCGGTGGTTGGGGAACGAGCTGATACCGACGTCGGACACGCCGTTGATGTCGATGATCAACGCCGCGGGGCGCTGAGCGAAGAAGCAGATGTCGCCATTGCTGTCGGCTTTGACAATCAGCCGGTTCGATGACACCGGTGACACGACTCCGTCGAAGTTGAGATCCGAGCGGCTGACCGTGCCGTCGGTGCCTGTGGGGATCCCGTCATCGCACCCGTATGCCGTCACGTAGCCGGCACTCGCGACTCGGTCGACGGTGAGTTGCCCGACGACGGTCTTGCCACCAATGGCCTCGGGTACCGATACTCGCAGCACGCCACCGCCAGCCACGAGTGCGTTCGACAGGTTGCGGGTATCGGTGCGGTGGTTGGGGAATGAGCCGATGCCGACGTCGGACACGCCGTTGATGTCGATGATCAACGCCGCGGGGCGCTGAGCGAAGAAGCAGACGTCGCCGTTGCTGTCGGCTTTGACGATCAGCCGGTTCGACGAGACAGGTGAGACGCTTCCGTCGAAGTTGAGGTCGGATCGGCTGACTGTGCCGTCAGGTTTGGTCGGCAGGTCATCAGTGCATCCGTAGGCCGTCACGAAGCCGGCTCCTGCAGCGCGGTCGACCGTCAGTTGTCCGACGACGGTCTTGCCGCCGACCGCCTCGGGAACCGACACCCGGAGAACACCACCGCCGGCGACGAGTTCGCTCGGCCCGGTGCGAGTGTCGGTCCGACGGTTGGCAAACGAGGTGACCCCCGTATCAAAGGTGACGGCGTTGATGTCGACGATCAACGCCGCTGGGCGCTGCGTGAAGAAGCACAGGTCGCCGTTGTTGTCGGCTTTGACAATGAGCCGGTTTGACGCCACCGGCGAGACATTTCCGTCGAAGTTGAGGTCGGATCGGCTGATCGTGCCGTCGGGGTTGGCCGGGAGGTCGTCGTCGCAGCCGTATGCGGTCACGAAGCCCGCACCAACCGCCCGGTCGACTGTCAGTTGTCCGACGACGGTCTTGCCACCGATGGCTTCAGGAACAGAGACCCGCAGCACCCCACCGGCCGGGATCCGCCCGTTGTCCAATGCCGAAATGGACCCACCGACGAACACCACCGCCGGACAGACCAGTGCCGCGACGACGAATGACGCAACCCGGCGCGCTACCCGATTCGATCTGGCGGAGGGGCGACGCGACCCAACTGTCAACCAGTCCGGTACGACCACGGCGGCCGACCGTATCGCTGATTGATCGCGGCGAGGGAGTCACGCCAGGTCAAACAGCTGGAAGGGCACCGGACTCAGCTCGTGTACCCCTGAATGGTGCGGCCGTGGGATCGGTCGGCCAGGGCCGACGCACGTTGGCGGAACTCGATCAACAGGGCCTCACGGTCGATCGTCGTCAGTTGGCGGTAGCGCCTCTGCCGATGGCCCGATCCACGTGATCGCACCGTTGGTGATTTCAAATCGTGGTGCCTGCGGTGAATTCCGCCGGAACGTCGACCCCGATCGCAGGAGTGCCGAAGAGCGCTATTGCACCGACGATGGCCAGGTCGACTGCCGGTTGGTCCGTCGTTGATTGGCCAGGTGGCATGCGTCGGGATGGGGAGACTCGAACTCCCGACCCCCTGCTCCCAAATCTGAAAAGAGCCTGTTCAGAGGGTATTTCTTGGTGTTGCCGTGTGTTGTCCTGTGTTGCACAGTGCCTTTGACCTGGGGTGCTGCCGGACCTTGCAACACGAGGTGGACACCGGCGGACCGGCCACTGCTCAGCGGATTGATACATTCCCGATACACGGGTGGCGACCGCTCGATTGACAGATCTGGACGACGCGCGCCACAGCCTCAGCCCGCCGCCGGTTTGGGTGGCGGCCAGTCATCCCAGACATACCATCCGCTTGACAGGTCGGCGTAGAAGCTTTGCGCCTCCTGCGCGGCCGCGCGAAGTTCGTCGAGCGCCAGGACTCCCGCGACCGTGCCGGAGCCTGACGCGGTCCACCGGTGCCCGCGAATGTCGGCCTCTGGGCCCAGTTGTGCGAGTTGTTCGAAGGCCTTCCCCGTCAGATTCGACGGCTTCCTGACCCACTCTCGAATCTCCTCATTCCAATGCTCGTTGCAGTCACGCAGGATCTTCACCGGCGCGCTCAGCCCACGGATGGCGTTCAACCTTTCGGTGTCGACGTGGGCTGGATACTGAAGGAAGTCAACTGCCCGCACGAGGTTGTAAGCCGCAACGAGGAGGAAGTGTCGATCCGCCTCTAGCTGGATCCAGGGCGCCCGGTACGCATCTTCGTCCCATCCCGACTCGGCATAAGGCCGAGCACGAGCTTGCTCGATCAAGACTCGGCCGACCTCCACGACGCGTTCGATCTGCAGCAGGGTCGCTGCGCACCAATGAGCGCCAGACTCAACGGCCCTTCGACGGTAGCCCTCGCCGTCTGTCGGTTGAATTTTCTCACCCGCATCATCCTCGTACATGGATGCAGGTTGTCCCACTCCGCCGTCATGCGCCAGTGCATAGCGCTAGTTATTCCGGTTGTCCGTCAAGGGGCAATCGGGTTATTCCGGTAATCGAGGACGCCCGTCAATGTGGCCTTTGGCAGTTGTTACGGCGCGGTGTTTGCGGTGAGGACGTGGAGGTGGCGGGAAGGTGTGGTTGAATCGCCACCTGTTTCGACCCAGATGCCGATGGTGGTGGCTGCGCCTGTTGGTTTGATCCAGGCAACGTCGCTTGGCGGGCCGCCTGTGAGTTCGTTGATCGATGTGCTCGACCAGGTGAGGCCGTCGTTGCTGTGCAGGATCACCGCTTGCACTGCAGGTTGCCTTGTTGCGGCGTTGGATGCTTGTGCAAATTCCTCGATGGTGAAAGTTGTGCGGATGTTGCCGCTGGTGTCGAGGATGTCGATCTTGCCATCGCCTACTGCTCGCACGACGCCGTTGTCGAACGGGGTAGTGGTGACGTGTGCGAGCTCGGCTCCTGTGACCTGGTCGTAGAAGCTGATGTCGCTGAGCGATCCACCGTGGAACCGTTCGGTCACGCCAGCTTTGGTGACGTAGACATCTTCGTTCGCGATCGGCAGCATGCCGACGAGTGTGATTCCTGTGGGCCCGATCCCGGCGGCGTATGGCAGTAGCTGTCCTGATTGTCCTTCAAATTCCAGCAGTCCGGACAGGTTGCTCGGTTGCCATGTGGCGCCGTCCGCACTGAGCCAAAAGAAACCGCCATCCCAGGTTTCTACTGCGTAGGTATTGCTGACTCTCCCGATCGTTGCCGCATAGGGATCCTGTACGGGAAGTGTGCCGAGTGCGGTCCATGTGCGGCCGTCGGTGCTGCGCCAGAACGTACTTCGAGGAGTGTCGCCGCCGCTGGCGGGGCCTGGGGAGAGTGCCAGGAACTCGCCATCGGACTCGGCTACGGCGATCGAGCGCGAGCCTGGTGCTTCGACGGTTGGACCGTCAGCGACAGCCTCGAAGGGTTGTCCTTTGGTTGATCTGTACAGGCGGGGCGCTACCGCTGCTGCGTCGCCCGACACGGCGTCGCTGGTTGTCGGCACTCCCGGGTTAGGGGCGGGGTCGAGCCCAATGGATGCGACGATCGTGTCATCAGCGAAAGCAACCGTTGCCGGCGTTGGGCGTACTCGCTTGCCGCCCGGTTGCGCAGCCGGGATCTGTAGTGGCAGCGGGATTGTTTGCCATGACGAGCCGTCGTCGTCCGAGAGTTTGACGACGACGTCGCTGAGACCGGTCGCGTCAAGGGACGGCGCGTAGCCGAGAACGGCGATGCGTGTCGATACTGCGCTGGCAGCGATCACAGCCAGATCCGGTGACGCTGCAATCGGCTCCCAGGTGATGCCGTCGTCTGACCGGTACAAGCTGGAAATGAAATCAGCCGAGGCTTGCTCGTCGGTGGTCCACGCATACAACGGACCGGTGCCGGTGAAGGACTGGTAGAGGTTCGCAACCAACGAGTCGGTGCCCAGATCCGTCCCTTTCCAAGACAGAGGTGCGCGCGGGGCGACCGTGCCCACGCTGGTTGTTGGTGCCGGCGCAACTGTCGACTGCACTGACGTCGATGGTTCTGTTGTCGTTACAGACCCAGCGGGAACGACACGTCCGCTGGGATGATCCCCGCCACGCACAACGATTGCTGAAAAGGCAACGCCGCCGATCACTAGCGCGGCCGCGCCAATGAGGCTGATAGATCTGCGCCTCGTTGTGCGACGCTCCGCGCGATGCACGATCGTCGATGACAACGTCGAGGACAGATGCACTGATCGCGCATGATCTGCCAGATGTTGATGGAGGCGATCGGGCTGTTGTTCGTCGACTGTCGACGAGTGATCGGAGTCATTCATGTTCGTCTCCCGCTGTTGACGTCCTCGAGATCGAGTGCTCGTTCGTGTCCGCTAGGAGCGAGTGCAGTTGGTTGAGCGCCCGATGCAAGCGGCTCTTGGCGGTGCCCGGCCGAATGCTCAAGACGCGAGCCGTTTCGGCTTCGGAGTACCCGATCAAATAGCGGCAGACGACGACAGCGCGCTGATCAACGGTCAGCGCTCGCAACGCCCTGTCGACATCGGGATCGGCGAATTGGTTCGATCCCGAACGATCGATGTCGACGCCTAGAGACTTTGAACGCGACGCACGACGCAACACCGATCGGCTCCAATTCAAGCCGACGGTGTAGACCCAGCCAGACGGGCTCTCGAATCGCCGTACCTCCGCCCATCGCTGAAAGGCACGCACCATCGCCTCATCAAGGGCTTCAGAAGCCAAATGATCGTCGCGCAACGTCACCGCGAGCGCCCGTCCGATCGACCCGCGATGTTCCGCGTAGAACGCCTCGAACGACGCCCGATCCGAGAGAGACGAACTCACTTGCACAAGCCTCGCAGTCCTGACATCTGCTGAAGCCACAATCGCAGACATGCCCACTAACGCTTGACCACCCGTATTGGTTCCATACCAATGGGCGCTTCCACTACATGCGCCGACGTCAGTTCTATGGCGTGATCCCGGTCCAGGTAGCGATCAACTCGGCGTAGGTCTGTTTCGCTTCGTTGCTCGCAAGGTGGACGCCGTCGGTGGCCATGCCTGGCAGGCTGGCGGCGAAGGCGTGCCAGTAGCCAACTTGTACGTTTGTGTAGCTGCTCGGAAGTGCCATGATCCGCTGGTTGTTGGCCGCTATCCATGGTCTGTCGGCGTAGTCGGTGAGGAACCAGACCGAGGCGACTTCTTCGGGTGGCAGGTTGGTCATGATCGCGGCGAGATCGTCGTTGGTCACCTCGCCGTTGGTGCCGACGTGAATGACCACGGTGTTGCCCAGCCGACCTTCGGTTCGGAGTCCGCGTATGAGTTCTATGACGTCGCTTGCTTGTCTACTCGCGGAAGCATCGACAACGAAGCCGGCGCTTTCCAACTGTTCTTTGGCTCCGAGCATCACCTGGTCGCCGATCGCAATTGGAGCTCTGTTCGCGACCGGCACCGTGGTGTCGGTCGACGGCGGGTTGGTGGAGGACGTGGTTGAGGACTGGTTCGCGGCTACGTTGGGAACTGAGCCGGGAGATGCGACAACGGGCGGTGTCGTCTCGGGATGTCCGAGCGGCACCACTGTCGAGCCGTCGTTCGTTGTGATGGTGAACTCGGAGGTGTCGAGGGGAATCAACGCGTACCAGATCCCATCGGCGTCGGGCTCGACGATCCGGCCGTTGACGGTCACGCTGAATCCGATGTCAGTGGCGGTGATACCGAGCAGCAGCGCCGGAACGGATCGCGAATGGGAGTGCTGCACGAAGCTCCAGTACTCACCGGTGCTAACGACGCCCGAATCGGTGCAGCCACCGGAACTACCGCCTTCGACGAAACTCGTTGCCATGCATATCTGGCTCCGATCGGCGGTGTCAAACACCGACACCGTGCCAGTCCCGGGAAGTACCTTTGCGACACGCAATGTACTGCCAGCGGGAATGTCAAGGGCCGCCAACTCGTCGGCGGTGAGCGCTGTTGACGGATCGGGCGACCCCACTGTTGAGGGGGTGTCGTTTCCCGAGCCTGGTGTCGTCGCGGCGCGATCCTGACGACCGAGGACTGCGAGACCGACAATGACTACCAGCACTGCAGCGACGGCGAGTGCGCGTTTGGTCCAGCGGTTGCCGGGCTCTGTGTGGCCAACGGACTCGGGATGAATGACATTTGTCGACTCTGGCTCGAGCTGGATCGTCATCTTGGTACGACGGAGATCGTCGAGTGTGACGGGCGCCGCGTGGACATCCAACACGTCGCGCAACATGCGCAGTTGTTCGATCACGTCAGCAGGCATTGCGAACCTCCAGTTCGTCTCGCAGTCGAGCGATCGCTCGGTTCATGTGCTCGCGCACGGTGGATGCGTTGATTTCGAGCAACGTCGCCACGTCGGCTTGTGACCAGCCATAGGCATGGACCAACAACACGACCGTTCGTTGCTGGCTGGACAGGCGCGCCAACGCTGGCACCAACTCTGGCGACAGATCGGGCGAGGCGACATCGGTCGCGCGAAACACGCTGACCGGTAGCGGTCGTGAGCCGAACCGTCGCACCGCGCTCTGGCCAACGCGATACAGATAGCCACTCGGGTTGCGAACGTCGCGCAATCGGTCCCAGTGCTCCCACGCCCAACTCAGAGCATCGACAGTCGCCTCCCGACCATCAACTGGACCGTAGGTAGCGACCAGCGCCTGGCGAAGCCGCGGTTCCACCTCGCGGACAAACGCCGCGAATGCACCTTCGGTCCTCGCTGACATCGCCATCAACAGTAAGACCCACCACGACGACCAATCCGCGACAGGGATGGAAAATGAACGGTCGACCTCAGCGGAGCTTCGTTCGTCGCCTTGGTACGGCTTCGTGACCGCCAATATCTGCCTGGTTGATCCGCGCTAAGTCGAAGAGGCGCAAACTCGAGCAGATCGCACGCTCCGATTCGCGACCGACGTGCGCGTGACGAACCTTGGCGGGACGTCGCGACGCCTTCGTGTTATTCCGGTAATCGGTCGCGGTTATTCCGGTGATCGACAATCTCGCCGTGTGTCACCGAGCGAGTCTGCTCGCCTCTTCGATCAGTAACACAGACCTCCCGAGCGGGATCCATTCGGTGGCGGCGCGTAGCTCCGGAGGGCGAGCGGGATCACCCGTGTATCGATTCACAGGGCCGGCGATCCGCACTTTCGGGTTCACCCCACGTCTCGCGGATGAGCGCCCGCTCTCGCCACCCCGGTAGTCTGAGGGTGAGGTCGACACAGGTAACGGCCGCGCATCCTCACTGTCAGGCGATCCCGATTCCGATGTCTCGTTCCGGTGTGTTCGGTCTGGCCATGGGATGTTGGGTGGTGCTGATTGTCGGTGGCGCAGGGAGCACTGTGGCCAGCGCGGCCCAGGCGGGGTTCTCTGGGGTGCTGTGCTGTTCGAGGATCGATCTTGCCTGATGGAGCCGCGCTTCTGGCACGGTGCGGCCGGTGGCCCAGCGTTGCCAGTCCTCAAGTGCCTCGTCGAGTTGGCCGAACCAGGCTGCTCGTCCGGCGTGGTCGGAGATGGCGATGAGTTGTTGGGTTGGGGTGATGCTGATCTCGAGGCTGCGCACGGCAGCTACAGCTTGGTCGCGGCGCGTGGTGACGGGCTTGGCGATCTCTTCAACGTGCTGCTTTTGGAGGAGGGCGTCGTCGAGGGCTTGTTTGGTGTGTTCGACGTCGCGGTGCGCGGCTCGACGGTGGCGCCCCTTGGCCGCCTCGCGTTCGCGGCTGTTCGCTGCCCACCAGTGTTCGCGGGCGGTCTGGACCGCGTTGTAGGCCGCCGACAGGGCTGGCCGGTAGGGCTCACATGCTTGGTTGGCTTGGGCGAGTCGCCGGGTGGCGGCGACCAGGTCGGCTTGGAGCTGAGGGATCAGTTTGGCGTCGGCCGCCGCGTCGGCTTGAGCTTCGGCGAGATCGTCGCGGACGCGGGTTCTGAGTGGTTCGAACCATGACGGGATCTCACACCGCGGTTGCAACGCCGGCTGGTGGCGGTGTGGGGCCCGGTCGGTGTCGGCCAGCTCGCGGCGTTGTGTGGTGGCCGGGATATCGGCGCGATCACTCGCCACGACACCTTCGAGGATGTCGCGTGCCTGATCGAGGTCACGGCCGTCGGTGACGACCAGGATCAGGTTCTCTTGTTGCCCGCGGGTGACAGCGACGTACAGGCCCCGACGGGTGGTCGCGGCGGTGGCGAGTTCGACACCGATGGTCACGGTGTCGGATTGGTTGCCGTGCTCGGTGGCCGCGTACCCGAGGCGAACATGCTCGCGGGCGTACTCGGCACGGAGAGTCACGGTGCCGCTGCCGAGATGTGAGGACACGGTCAACCCGCCGTCGTCGCCCACACCGGTGACGGTCCACAACTCGCGGTTACGCACCGGTTCACCAGTCGTGGTGTGCAGGCGGCGGTCGTTGCGGCGCGTCGCGACGATGTCACCGACGTACGCGAGTTCCCCACCACCGATCGATGCGGTTCGGTCGGCGTCGAGTTGGTCGACGTCGATCCGCGCGGTTTGGACGGCGGCGTTGATCGCGTCGACGTGTTCGTTGGTCGCCGTGGTGATCGCCGCGGTGCCGTGTCGGGCGGCGGTGTCGAGCCACAGGTTGGCGATCCGGGCGAGGTGATTGTCGAAGGTGTCGGCAATCACCCGACCGTGGTCGAAGTAGGCATTGAGGCCGCACGGGTCACCCTGTCGTAGTTGCAAGGACGCGGCTGCTTCCCACGGTTCGGTGAATCGGTGGATGCGGGTCAACTCGATGCAGCGTCCGGTGACGCACAACTCGTGGAACAAGCCACCGCGGCCGACGGCTTGCAGTTGGCGGTGATCCCCTACCAGAGCGAGCCGCCAATGGTGTTGGTCGGCGAGGGTGACGAGACGGGCCAATGCCCCGGTGCCGACCATCCCGGCCTCGTCGACAATGACCGTTGTGCCGGCCGGGAGCCGGTAACGATCAAGCGGTGGGCGGTCGTCGCGTTGCCATTCATGCAGCAGTTTGGCGAGCGTGTCCGACGCGATCCCAGTCTCACGCTCAAGCACCCGCGCTGCTTTCGCCGAGGGCGCCACACCAAACACCACACGGCCCTGCAGATCAAGATCGGCGGCGGCGGCCCGCAGAGTGGTGGTCTTGCCGGTCCCCGCCGGACCGACAGCGAGGACGAGCAGGTCGTGTCCGGCGACGGCAGCGGCGACATCGCCCTGCAGCACATCAAGCTGTCCGCGCTCGACCGTCGGGGATGATTGCGGGTCGGCGGTTTGAGCGTCGATCGCCCAGGACAACACGTACTCCTCCTCGGCCAACACCCGCTCCGTAGTGAAATGCGGCGCGACCGGTTCCAACCACAACGACCGACCATCCGACACCCGCCGTGGTGCCGCCGCCTCGACCGGGTCGAGTTCCACACAGGCTTCGATCACCGCGTCGCATACTCGCTCCAGAGTCTGCGCCCACCGAGACGCCGGCCTGCTCGGCAGCGGCCGTTGCACATCGCACAGGACGCGCATCACGTCGGCGCGGTTCCACGTCGACCCGCCAACCGACAACGCCTCCACCACCGCAGCGACGGTCGCTTTCGGTGTCGGCTCAGCATTCAACTCCCGCCCCACATCGGTCACCCGCTGGGCGACATCGGCCGTTGCCCAGCCGAGCGCAGCGGCCTCGGCGGTCCACCGTGTCTGCAGATCTGTGACACCGTTGCCGGTCTTGCGACCACGAGTATCCGCCGAGGCCTCGCGAGTCAACGCGGCTCGTTCCCAGCGGGTCGGCTCACGACCCTCACGATCGCGGAACACTGCCAGTTTGACGGCGAGGGCCGTATCGACTTGTGAGGTGCGCTTGGAGAACGTCTCCAACAACTCGGCGGGCATGCCGGCGATCTCGGCTTGGCCGTTGACGATCGGCTCCCACGCCACCCCCAACCGATGTGTCAGTGCGCTGCGCAGCACGGACTGGTACAGGCCGCCGAGCATCCGCTGATAGCGCTTCAAATATCTCGCGTCGAGCGCCAACCAGCGACCATCCACCGTCTGCACCTTGGCCGACACCACCGCATGGGTGTGCAGCTGCGGATCGTCGGCCCGCGATGTCGTCTGGCGGAACGTGGCAATCATCAGACCTTGCGAGTCCGGATGCAGGCGGCGACCGTCAGCACGAACCCGCGTCGTCGACCCACACCGCTCCAAATGCGCCAGCGCCGCCGTCACAGCGGCGTCATGCACCTCCAACAGACGCGGATCCTGCGTCAGAGCCCACAACACGCTCAGCGATTTCGGCGCAGAGAACGTCGCGTCGAACCCGGCGACGGCGCGCACCACGCGACCGTCAGTCAACGTGCGATCGGCGAGTGGGTAGCCGAGCCGTGTCCCACGAACTGAGTCACGGCCCTCCAACAACAACTCCAACGATTCAACACTCACGCTGCCCGACAGACCAAGGGCGTCCGCTTGATTTCCGGTCCACACACCGTCGACCTCACCAGGCGCCCGCGCCAGGTACTGGGCGTAGTACTTCGCGGTCGCCGCCGCGCTCGACGCATACAACGTGGTGACCCTCAACATCGACTGCCCGATCGCGTTCGGGCACTTGTCTGCTCTTCAAGGCGGTAGGTCACTCGGGTAGTCATCACGGTGCGGGTTCTCAGGACTCGATCGCGAGCGAGAGTTGTGAGAAGTGGTGGCGGTCGACGCGGGCGCGTGGTCGCGGAGCGGATTGGCTTGGCGCGTTGAGGGCGATGCAGTTGGGAACAGCGATGAGGTAGGTGCCGGTGTCGAAACTGCCGGCGACGGTTCGTTGCTGTGCGACCCTCACCAGACCGGCATCACGAAGGCGGCGGATCGCACGGCCCGCGGTGTCCTTGGCCAGACCGAGCGACGCGGCCAACGCTCGAACCGAGACTGAGGCGACGCACGCGTCGGCGCGGCCGATCGAACGCAACAGCAACTCCTCGAGCACTATCCACGACGTCGGACCGAGGTCGCGCCGAAGTTCGCTCGCCTCGAAGGCGACAACAATCGAACGGGTCGCCTCAGCGGGCAACAGTCACTCCTGTCGGTTGCACGACAGCATCGCAGAGTCTGACCACACGACCCGTCGTCGCCAACTCGATGAGCGCCCAGCGCGGCACCCGGAGACAACCCGGCCCGAGACGGAACACCGGTATCCCCGTGGTGCCACCCGAGTTCAGATACTCGTTGGCGAGCTCATAGGCACGCGATCGACCGACGCGCAACAAGCGCGCCGCCTCGTCAACAGTGAGCACTTGAGGGGCCTCGTCTGCTTCGGTGACGGCGTCCAATGAAGGCATGGACTGTCCTAACTACACCCCTGTCATTCAACTCGCAAGGGGTTACCGCCACAGCCGTTTGGACGATGCGAACCAGACGGTACGTGGTGGTACTCAGTGGATCTCAGTGGTACTCAACGGACAATCGGTCGTGACAAGAATCACACCGTCCGCCCCTGTGCGGATTTCGAGGACACGGTTGGTCAGCGCGGACCCGTGAGGCCAGCAACCCCGACTATTTTCCACCTTGTGGTCAGAACACTCAAGCTCGAAGCGTGGGCAGGCCGGTGGGTGGCGGTCGACTCCGCCGGTACCATTCGTTGCGACGCGGCATCGCTCGCTGAGTTGCTCGGGAGGCTCGCCCGCGAGCACATCGAGGGCGTCGAGGTGATGCGAGCGCCGGACCCGAGTGAACCGATCGCCTACGGACTTGTCTGAGTCCTGCGGTTCACGAGTAAACCGACTCGACGGCGATCGCGGGGAACCCTGTCAACTCACTCAGGGACGAGGTCGAACGCTTCCCGATGCGTCGGTCGCACGACGGTGAAGTCGCGGCGGTTGAGCGTCGCAAGCGTTCCGATGTCGAGTCGCTCTGCGACAGCGATCACTGACGCGTCGACGAGGCCGATGCCGAGGTCGGCGTAGGTCTCGATGAGCTCGATGCAGCGCAACCAATCCAAGAGGATGAGATCGATGACCTGGAGATCGCCGACAGTGATGAGCCGCAGGAACGCCGCTTCCGATCGGGGACCGAGATTGCGTTCGATTTGCCACGAGGTCTCGGGGATCACCGGTGCTGGAACCCGAAGCTCTCCGCGATGAGATCTGAGAAGTGCCGCGCAGCGACTGTGATCGGCGTCATCGGAATCAGCGGCGGCCAGTAGCACGCCGGTGTCGACGACGACTGCCATCGGTTAGAGATCGCGTGCGGGGAGGCCGGCTGTCTGCTCGGAACGAATCTCACGATGGCGACGGGCCAGATCGCCACGCCCCGATGAGCCAGATCCGATGAAGCTCTCCAGCGGATCCTCGGCGGGGAGCGAATTGGCCAGGTCGGCGACGAGCTGATCCACGGTGATACCACGACGGAGGGCCTCGGCTTGAAGCCTGGCCTGCGCATCCGCTGGGAGATCGAGCGTCACAGTCACGCTCCGATTCTACGACAACAGCGGTGGCACCGGACGTTGAACATGGCCGCTACGCAGAAGTGTGCTGAATGCGATCGACGATCGCTTGGCGGCTCTGTGGCAGGGCGTGGGCGTAGACCGTCATCAGCATCTCCGGGCTGTGGCCGAGGATGTCGGCAATCGCACGGAGCTCGCCGACATCCTTCGCGTTGTTGACCATGTGAGTGGCCGCGGTGTGGCGCAGACCATGCGACGTCAGGCGTGGCAGCTTGGTCTTGTCCACGATGAGCGCCAACGATCGGTCGTACGAGCGGGGGAGTACGAGCCGACCCTGCCGGGTGGCGATGATGAGGTCGTTGTCTTCCCACTCCGAACCGGCGAGTAGTCGTTCTTCGGCTTGCTCGGTGCGGCGTCG
>JANOJI010000288.1:0-5171 GCA_031408175.1 Ilumatobacteraceae bacterium | reverse complement strand
ACACCGGAGGCATGGTGCTGCCGATGGCCATCGATCGCTGGACCGAGATCCGCGGGATCCCCGCCGACTCGATCTCGCTGCACAGCGACGATGAACCCCAGGCCGCCGAGCTTGGGTTGCACATCGATGATCCTCAGCACGTCGAACCGCACTGGGCCAAGTATGTCGCCGGCGTGGTTGCCGAGATGCAGCCATACGGAGGCATCAAGGGGACCGTCGCCACCGATATCCCAATCGGCGCCGGTCTTTCGAGCAGCGCCGCACTGGAGGTCGCCGTCGCTCTGGCGCTCGGGTTCGACGGCGACGCGTTGAGCTTGGCGCAACTGTTCCGCCGCGCTGAGATCAGAGCATCGGGCGTGCCATGCGGCATCATGGACCAGCTCGTGATTGCCGCCGGTGTCGCCGATCACGCACTGCTGATCGACTGCGGCGACGTGATTATCGAACCGGTCGCGATTCCCGACGATGTCGAGGTTGTCGTGAAGTTCGTTGCGCATCGAGCGCTCGCCGACAGCGCCTATGCGCAGCGCGTTGCCGAGTGCGCGACTGCCGAGCAGTTGATCGGCCCCTTGCGCACCGCCGATTTGGCCGACACGCTGTCGATCGCCGACCCGGAGATTCGGGCCCGCGCTCAGCACGTGGTCAGTGAGAACCAGCGCGTTCGCGACTTTGCGGCTGTGCTCCAAGACGGTGATCTGCGTGCTGCTGGGAGCTTGATGATGGCGAGCCACCGCAGCCTCCGCGACCTGTATCTCACGTCGACACCGGTGATGGATGCGGCTGTCGAACACTTGGCCTCACAGCCCGGCGTCTACGGAGCGCGCATGACCGGCGGGGGTTTCGGTGGGTGTGTCGTCGTGCTCGCCGAGCCGGGAGCGCTCGCCGACGGTTGGGTCGTACGCGCCGTTGACGGGGCCCACCGAGTCGAAGAACAACAATCAGGGAGGCCTTGATGACCAAGGCACGTCTGTTGGCCGGGGGGCTGCACTTCGGAGAAGCCCCGCGATGGCACAACGACGCGCTCTGGTTCAGCGACTTCTTCGACTACGCAGTGAAGACGGTCGACCTCGCCGGTCACGTCAAGGTCAAGGTCAGCATGTCAGACCGGCCCAGCGGGTTGGGGTGGCTCCCTGACGGTCGACTGCTCATCGTCTCGATGACCGCTCGCTCGGTACTGCGCCTCGACAACCACCAATTGGTGCTGCACGCCGACCTGTCGAACATCGCCACCTTCCACTGCAACGACATGGTCGTCGACGCGGTCGGCCGGGCTTACGTCGGCAACTTCGGGTTCGATCTCGACACCAACGAGATCAACGGGACACTCGACCACGTGCTCGCCACGCACGGCGGTGCGGTCATGGCCAGAGTCGACCCCGACGGCTCGACTCATGCTGCCGCCGATGGGCTGATGTTCCCGAACGGGACAGTGATCACGCCCGACGGTCGAACACTGATCGTTGCCGAGAGCTTTGGCCGACGACTCACCGCGTTCGACATCGACGACGGCGGGTCGCTGTCGAATCGCCGGGTGTGGGCCGACCTCGGTCAGCGGGTGCCCGATGGCATCTGCCTCGATGCCGAAGGCGCGGTCTGGGTCGCCAACCCTGTGGCTCGTGAATGCTTCCGAGTCGCCGAAGGCGGCGAGATCCTCGACATCATCGAGACCGACAATCGCTGCTTCGCGTGCATGCTGGGCGGGCCCGATCGCAGCACCCTGTTCATGCTGACGTCGCAGTACTCCTTGGCCGTCGAAGCCGCCGTTCGCCGTACCGGCAACGTGTTGATCGCCGAGGTTGGAACCTCCGGCGCGGGCCTGCCGTAGCGGTTCAGCCCAGCAGCTTGCCCTTCTGGACGTCGAACTCTTCCTGGGTCAGCGTGCCGCGCTGCAACATGCCCTCCAGCCGCTGCAGTTGTTCGGAGATGTCACCAGTGGGGGCATTTGCGGTGTACCCAGCGCGCCGTTGGTAGTGGCCCTCCATCTGGGCATGGATGAGATTCTGGACCTGCGCAGGACGGCGGATATCGGTGAACCGTTGCTGGCCATCCTCACCACCTGACTCGATCAACAGGTCACCGGCGCCGAGTATGCGTTCGAACACGCTCTGATTGAAGTTGACGTTGTTGACTCGCTCGAGAGGAATCTCGACGCCGCTCTTGCCGATGACACCCTGCCGGAAGATCAACCGGTTCGAGGTGATGACGAAGTTGGTCGTCAGCCACTTCAAGTAGCGGATCACGAGCCAGATCGCCGTTCCCACCAACAGAACGAGGGCCAGCGTGCCGACTCCCTTGCGAGCTCCGGTGCCGGCATCGGTCTGCGTCAACACGATGATGCCCAACACGATGCTGCCGAACAGCGACCAGGCTGGCTCGGCGAAGTACCACCAATGGGGATGCATATCGAGGGCGATGGTCTCGTTGGCGTTCAGATTCTTCTTCGGGAACGGCATGGACGCGACTGTAGTGACTGCGCGGCGGCATCGGCGTCAAGCACCGCGAGGGTCAACCGCTCGGCCGTATCGTGTCGCCATGAACGCCGAACGTCTGCTGACCGGGCTCGATGCCGATCAGCGACGCGCCGTCGAGAGCCACGCGGCGCCGCTCGCGATCGTGGCCTCGGCGGGCTCGGGAAAGACAACGGTCCTGACTCGGCGAATCGCCTACCGGATCGAGTCCGGCCACGCCGAACCGCGACACGTCGCCGCGCTGACCTTCACCCGTGATGCCGCCGGCGAGCTGAGGCGACGGCTGCGACGTCTCGATATGCACGAATCAATCGAAGCCGGCACCTTCCACAGCATCGCCTTGCGTCTGTTGCGCGACCGCGCCCTCACCCGCAACGAGGCAATGCCGTCACTCGCGCCCGACCGGCTGCGCCTGGTCAGGGAATGCCTGAAGGAGCTTCGCCTCGAGCTCGACGCATACCCGGCAATGAGCGATATCGACTGGGCGCGGGCGCGGCGGATCGATCCAGCCGACTACGAGCGCCAGTCGCGCGCAGCGCGCCGCCGCGGTGCCGTTCCAGCAGGACGGTTTGCCGACCTCGCGGCCGCATACGAACGCCTCAAACGGCGCCGGGGTGTGGTCGACTTCGACGACCTCCTCGATCTCAACCTGCGCGCTGTCGAGACCGACGCGGCGTTTCGCGCCCTCGTGCATTGGCGATTCCGCCACTTCTTCGTCGACGAGGCGCAAGACCTCAACCCATTGCAGCACGCCCTGCTTGAAGCGTGGCGCGGTGATCGTCCCGACATCTGTCTGGTCGGTGATCCACGACAGGCGATCTACGGATGGAACGGCTCGGACCACACGACCATGACCGAGGTTGAACGCGTCTATCCGGGCGTCACCGTCATCTCGTTGACCACAAACTACCGGTGCTCACCGCAGGTGGTCAGCGCCGGCGCAGCGGCGCTGACCGCCAGTGGCCAGCGCGACGACACCGCAAGCAACCGGCCGGACGGGGCACCGTTGCGAATCGAGTCGTATCCCACCGTCGACGCCGAGGCGACGGCCATCGCCACATTTGTACGCAGCGCACTGCACCAGCACAGCCCGGCCGGCATCGCCGTGCTCGCCAGGACCAACGACCAACTGGTCCCGATCGAGGACGCACTGAGCACGGCAGGGATTTCCACGCAACGCGCGGTTGGCCGATCACCATTGGAACTTGCGCTCAGCGACGCCTATCGCACGACCAGTCGCGAGGAGCTCGCCCTGTGGGCCGACGAGCAGTTCACACACCACGACCCGGTCCGACGACGCGTTGCCGAGGAGGTCGACCGGTTCATCTCCTCGCAGGAACCCGGCGGATTCCGCAGCTGGGTCGACGCACGAACACCGTTCGATGACCTCGACACCGACACGTCCGACGGCGCCGTGTCGTTGCTGACGTTCCACGGCGCGAAAGGTCGTGAGTGGCCCGTCGTGGTGGTCGCTGGCGCAGAGGATGGTCTGATCCCGCACAGCTCAGCACTGTCGGCCATGCAGCAGGCCGAGGAAGCCCGCCTGCTGTACGTCGCCATAACCCGGGCTGTCGATCAGTTGGTGTTCACCAGGTCCGAGTCGCGACGCGGCGCTGCGACGCGGCCGAGCCCGTGGCTCCAGGCGGTGGCGGCGACGATCGCCGACGACCGACCGGTACCACCCCCGATATTGCCGCACCGCTCACGTCCCGTCGATCCGCTGGCCGATCTCAAGGCCTGGCGCAGTCAGGTGGCGCGCGGCGCGGCCGTCGCCGAACTGACCATTTGCAGCGACAGCGTGTTGCGCAGCCTGCTCGAGCGCCCACCGACCAACACCGACGAACTTGCTGAGCGGCTTGGGCTCACACCGCTCGCCGCAGCCAGGCTGCGACCGCTGCCGATTGCGGTCAGCCAAGCTCGACAATGACGGGCGCGTGATCCGACGGCATCTGTCCTTTGCGGGCGTTGCGGTCGATCACCGCCCATGTGCAGCGATCGGCCACCGAACGCGTGCCGAGCACGAGATCGATCCGCAATCCGCGACCCTGGTGGAAGTCGCCGGCCCGGTAGTCCCACCAGCTGTACAGCTTGGCATCGGAGTGATGCTGGCGGAACAGGTCCACCATCCCCCAGTCACACAATTCCGAGAGCAGGGCCCGCTCGGGCTCGCTGGTGTGAGTTGCGCCGACGAACTTCGCCGGGTCGTAGACATCGATGTCGGCCGGAGCAATGTTGAAGTCGCCGGTGACGATCACCGCTTGGTCGGGCGAACTCGTCGCGGCAACATGTCGGCGCAACTGCGCCAACCACTTCAGCTTGTACTGGTAGTGGTCGTCGTCGAGCGAGCGGCCATTGGGCACATACACGCTCGATACACGGATGCCCCCACACCGCGCTGACACGATTCGTGCGTCGGGATCCGGCTCGCCCTCGGCGAAGTTCATCACCACCTCGTCGAGACCGACTTTCGACAGGATCGCCACACCGTTCCATTGCCCCTGGCCGTGATGAGCGGTCTCGTAGCCCATCCCCATGAACGTCAGGGCAGGGAAGGCCTCGTCGCTGAGCTTGGTCTCCTGCAGACACAACACATCGGGCTGCATGTCGATCAGCCACTGTTCAACCCGCTCGAGACGGGCCTTCAACGAGTTGATGTTCCACGTAGCGATCCGCACAGCAGCGACCGTAGCGAATCAGGCCGAC
>JANOJI010000278.1:0-5413 GCA_031408175.1 Ilumatobacteraceae bacterium | reverse complement strand
TCTTTCGGTGGAGGCCGTCTGTCATTGAAGCAGGATCGACCGTAGGATTGCGACTCATGACAACGTTTCGTTCGTCACTCCTCATTCCCGCGGGTGCCATATGGCACGGTGCATTGCTGTGATCGCCCACCAGGGCGGTTGGGACGAGATCCTGCTCGTACTCGGCCCGATCGCAGTGATCGTCGGTTTGCTCTTGCTGGCGCGCAAGCGAGTCGACGCCGCAGGGCATGGGCCAGAGACCAAAGGCTCGAAAGTGCCGCCATCACCGAACGTCAAGGGGTAGAAAGGCGAAGCGTCAGATCCGGGCGATGTCGGCGCCGATACCAACAAGCCGACCGACGAGGTCGTCGTAGCCTCGGTCGACGTGATGCACACCACTGACGATCGTCTCGCCTTCAGCGGCGAGGCCCGCCACCACCAACGCCGCCCCGGCTCGGATGTCGGGGGCGCGCACCGGCGCACCGCTGAGCCGTTCGACGCCACGTACGACCGCATGATGACCGTCGGTGCGGATGTCGGCACCGAGGCGCTGTAGTTCCTCCACATACCGGAACCGGCCCGGGTAGAGATTTTCTGTGACGATGCCAACGCCATCGGCGACAGCCAACATCGTGACGATGAGCGGTTTGTAGTCGGTGGCGATGCCTGGGTACGGAAGTGTCGCGACATCGATCGAACGCAGCCTCGCTTGCGCCCATACAGCCAAGCCATCGCCGCTCGATGTGATCGTCACGCCCATGTCGGCAAACCGCCGCAGCAGCATCTCCATATGCTCGGCGCGGGCACCGCGCAACAGCACTTCGCCACCGCTGACAGCGACAGCTGCGAGATACGTTGCGGCCTGGATCCTGTCGGCGACGACGGCATGATCCGCGGCATGCAGCGAGCCCGGCTCGACACCGTGTACGACCAACGTCGACGAGTCGATCCCCTCGATTTCGGCGCCCATCGAAGTCAACATCGTGCACAGATCGGCGATCTCTGGCTCGCGAGCGGCGTTGTCGATGACCGTCGTGCCCTTGGCGTGCACGGCCGCGGTGAGAATGTTTTCCGTCGCGCCAACGCTGGGAAACTCGAGCGTGATGTCGGCTCCGTGCAGGCGATCAGCAGTGGCCTCGACATAGCCATGTCGCAGTTCGAAGTTCGCACCCATCGCTTCGAGACCTTTGAGATGCATATCGATCGGCCGGCTGCCGAAGTCATCTCCACCTGGGAGCGACAGCGTCACCCGGCCACAGCGGCCGAGCAGTGGGCCGAGTACGTTGATCGACGCCCTGATGCGTTCGACGAGCTCGTACGGAGCCACAGGAGTGATCTCGCCATGATTCGTCATCGTGATCGAGCCATCGGTCTCGAACGAGGTCGACACGCCGATTGCCGCGAGGAGATCGCTCATGATCGCCACGTCGGCGATGGCCGGCACGTTCGATAATCGGTACACGCCGTCGGCCAACAAGGTTGCGGCCATCAGCTTGAGCACAGAGTTCTTGGCACCTGGAACCACGACCTCTCCGCGCAGGGGCGCGGCGCGGCGAATGACAATCCGGTCGGAATCCATGGGGCACAAGTATGGCCCATCCTGTGCTCATCCGGCGTCGGATGCCGTGTCGACCACCAGTAGCCTCGTGGCGTGTCCCGCAGCGAACGGACGTTGCACCAGTCGTGGCCGGCCGGCACACCCGAGGCGCAGCGTGCTCTGAATCCCCGTGACGACCTTCTCGAGGAGAGTCTCGAATCGGTCGAGGGCGATTCGGTCACGTTTGCCCAGCACAACGGCCCGTTCACGACGTACCAGCGAACGGTCATCGCGGGTGCCACGACCGTTGACGAGACGATTCGCTACCGGCTCGTCATCCCATGGTTCGGTTGGCTGTTCGCCCGTCCCATGCATGGCACGTTGCGTCATCGACCACGCGAGGGAACCAAGCCGTGGTGGTCGCCTCCCGACCTTCTGACTCAACGCCATGTCGCAATTCTCGGGCTGCTCGCCGCGGCGTCGATGGCGGCGGCTTTCGCGAACACCCTCTTCACGCAGACCGCCAGTTTTGCCGCCGACGGATTCGGGATCGACGAGCGCGCCCAGGGCGTCGGCGGGGTGGTGGTGCGGCTCGGCGTGGTGATCGCCATTCCGTTCGCTCTGCTGGCAGATCGCCGAGGGCGTCGCAAGATGATCATCATCACGGCCTGGGTAGCGCCGTTGTGGTGCGTCCTCGGTGCGATTGCCCCCAACTTCTGGGTGCTGGTCGGCACGCAAGCAATCGGGCGACCAGTCGGGTTGGCGCTGGCACTACTGATCGGTGTCGTCGCGGCGGAAGAGATGCCGCGCAACAGCCGCGCCTACGCCCTCAGCGTGCTGGCTCTGGCGGGAGGGCTCGGAGCTGCTGTGGCCGTGCTGGCACTTCGGCTGGCTGACCTCGGTCGCGAGGGCTGGCGACTGGTGTACTTGCTGTCGCTGATCTGGCTGCTGCCGGCGATCAGCTTGACCCGGCACCTGCCCGAGACGCATCGGTTCGAGCAGCGTCACGCCATAGCGCCGCGACTCGACCGCCGCCGCTTTGCGATCATCGCCATCGTCGCGATATCGGCCAACCTGTTCGTCGCTCCCGCGTCGTTCTTCCAGAACAGATACCTCGACGATGTGCGCGGCTACACGGGCGGCGGGATTGCACTGTTCACGATCTGCACCGCGACCCCTGCCTCTCTTGGTCTGATCGTGGGTGGCCGAATCGCCGACATGGCCGGCAGACGGACGGTGCTGGCCATCTGCATGCCGCTTTCCACGATGCTGCTCGTCGGCACATTTGCCTTCGGTGGAACGACCATGTGGCTGCTCGCGCTGGTCGGTGGACTCCTCGCCGGGGCTGCGTATCCGGCCTTCACCGTGTACAGGACCGAACTCTTCCCGACGGGGAACCGTGGCCGCGCCAATGGCTTCATCACCGCGCTGTCATTGGCCGGGAGCAGTATCGGTCTGCTCCTCGTCGGCGCCCTGGTACATCGCGGTTGGAGCTACGGGCAGTCGATGCTTGTTGTGGCGTTTGGGCAACTGTTCGCAGCGGTCATCGCCTACGTCGCGTACCCAGAAACTGCCCACCTCGAGCTCGAGCAGATCAATCCACAAGATGCCCTAACCGAGCAATGAGATCCACGCCGCGACTGTCGCCGCAATCATCGAGTCGGAACCTTTCAGGTCGTGGCCGCGCCCTTCGATCCAGTGGTGAGTCACGTCGCCGGGGATGGTCGCCGTCCATTGCAGCAACTCGGCCGGTGTACCGAACGGATCACGGGTGCCTTGGATGAACAAGCACGGCACGGTCAGCCGCGGCAGATGCTCGGTGCGCAGCGACTCCGGTTTGCCCGGCGGATGCAGCGGATACGAGATCAACACCAGACCCTTGGCCGGAACCGGGTCATCGATATCGGCAACGACCATCGAGCACATCCGTCCTCCCATTGACCGTCCGCCGAGCACCAGCCCATCGGCGATCAACGGCGCCGCCTCGTCGCGCACCGTCTGCAGCAGCACGGACGCGCGGTCGGGTGCCTTGCGTCCCGCCTTGCGATAGGCAAAGTCGGCACGTACGCAGTGCATCGGTGCTACGGCTTCGGCTATCGCAAGGAGACTGGAGTGTGTGCTCGACGAGCCCGCTCCGGGAAAGAGGAGCAGATTCATGCCAGTAGGATCCGGCGCGCTTCACCAAGACGTTCGATCTCGTGACCGGCAACTCCATGGTCGCCGCCGTAGTCGGGATGCACCTCGCGCAGCCTCGATCTGAATTGCGCCATCACTTCTTTCTTGGTGACCTTTCCAGTGCCCATCGGAAAGCCCAACAACTCGAGCGCCCAGGCCTTCGGATCGGCCATGGTTGCCAACGTCGAGCCGGCAGCGCCGGCCAGGTTGGCGATGAACGACGGTCCGATCGCACCACGCCACCGCATGGCCTTGTGCAACGACGGATTGAGCGCACGGCGAGCGTCAATACTGAGACGTTCGACGGCGTAGATCGCTCCGAGCACCTGGGCCAAGGGAGCGCCCTGCGGATTGAGGCTGAACCGCACGCTGTCGCCCTCGCCCTCCAGCCGATGCACGCTGACAGCAAGACCATGGCGGTCGACCTGATAACGATGCAGCAAGCGCGGCTGCACAACGCGCTCGCCACGGCTGACCTGATCGAGCAGGCGATGAACGTCGGGGAGCAGATCGTCGTCGACCTCAGGCAGATGAGCAGCGATCACTGCGCCGAGCAACAGTCCGCCGAACCCTGGCGTCGGGTCGACCGGCAACACCAGATGCCCGAGCGAGACGCGGCGCGTTGGCGTAACCGGACGGGAATGCCAGACCTCCAACTCCGCCAACAGCACGACATCGCTCCTTACACGTACGGTCGCAGCAGGTCGTGCAGTTCGGCGGCGACAGCTTGTGTCTCGATCACATCCGGTTCGTCACCGTCGACGAGCGCAGCCGCGAGATCGTCGGCGAGCTCACACATGCGCAGCCATAGCTTCTTGTCGACGCCGTACGGCGGACGATCGGGATCGGCGACGTCGGTGGCGCTGAGCAGTTGCTCGAGACCGTCGGCATCGAGTGGATTGCGCTGCAATCGATCACCGGCGAGAAAGAACGTCGTCAACGTCTCGAACGGCAGTAGATCCGCCTCGACGCCTTCGTCGTCGTCTGGCAGCTCGACACCCTCGTCGTTCTCGACGTCGTCGAGGATGGAATCGACCAATTCCTCGTCATCGGTTCCAACGAGCAGAACATCTTCCTCCCAGCGGAACGGCAGGCCCCTGGCAACCAAGTGAGACGTGATCAACTCGCGCTCACTCGGCTCCCACTCGGCCAGGTCATACTCGGTGGAGCTGGCATCGTCGGCCAACGAAATTGGTTCACGGGCTGGACCCTCGGCGCTATCGGTGGCCATTCCTAACCGCATCTCGACCTGGGCGACAACGTCGTCGGTCGCCTCCTCTGCCGAGTCCGGCACGATCAGTTCGTTGCCGTCCCACGCATGAGGAATCTCGGCATCCGCAAGAGCTGCGGCGAGCTCCGCCATCTGCTCAAAGGACCAACTTTCCAGGTCATAGTGCACCCGCGTTGCGTCGGGATCGTTCGGGTTCCAATCGTCGGTCACGACAGGTGACGCTATCTGCCAAGAACGTGCGAGGCCAGAAACCCCTGCATACGGTGGTACTCGTCGAGCTGACTCTCGGGTTTGCGGAACCCGTGGCCCTCGCCCTCATACTCCACGAACTCGACCCGGCCACCTGATGCCAGGCATCGCTCGACGAAGGCGCGGCTCTGATCGACCGGAACCACCGGATCGCTATCGCCGTGCAAGACCAGCATCGGCGTGGCCGCCAGCCGACTCGCAAAGCTCAACGGTGACCGGTCGCGATACAACGCCGCTGCATC
>JANOJI010000349.1:0-2575 GCA_031408175.1 Ilumatobacteraceae bacterium | reverse complement strand
GTGTTGCGTCCTATCGTCGCGATGCTGACGGCCAGAACCGCGACGAGCGAGGTGATGAGTGAGATGCGGAGCATCGCGAGCAGCAGCGCCGTCCACCATGACGCGTCTGTTCCCGAGGTGGTGCCGTTGGCGACGACTGCGGGAACGGCGCACGCGAGGTAGACCATCTGGAGCAGGAGGCTGATGACAAAGGCCAGCAGTGCAGCTGAAAGCGTGCGTGCTCCGTGTAGGCGAACGCGAGACGGCATCCAGGTCAGCATCGTCGTCATGGTTCCAGCACGCCACTCCGCACCGGCGACCGATGCGCCGCAGATGGCCGCACCAACCACGAGGAAAATCGCGGCGGTGCCGAGGAGATCGTCGCCATTTCCAGCTGTCCACCAGTTCGCCATGCGTGCCGGATGCGCTTGATCCTGGGCGAACTTCACCGGATCCAGGCTCGACAGGAAGATGATGAGTCCAGCAACCGCACTGAACAGGACGGCGATAGCGATCATCCAACGCACCAGCCGGCGATGAAGCGCGCGTCGCATCTCGACGACCGTCAATCGCAGGAACCTCATGACCCGACCTCCTCGTGTGTGGTGATGCTCAAGAACAGCTCCTCCAGGCTGACCGAATCCGGTCTGAGCTCGCTGAGGTACAGACCGGCATCCGCCAACAACTTGGTCACATGCGCTGCGTCCGATGCGGGCAGCGCCACGCGGAGGTAGCTGCCGTCGGCGTCGACCGACAATCCCGCGCCGCGCAGTGTCTCAGCTCCGGCGTCGAGGTTGTCGAGCCCAACCAGCAGCGATGGATGGGCGGCCTCGGCCAACACATCGTCGACACGGCCGGTCAAGATCAGCTTGCCGCGGTCGATGATCGCCACCCGATCACAAGTCTGCTCGACCTCGGTGAGGAGATGACTCGACACGAAGACCGTCCGGCCTTCGCTGCCGAGCTGGCGGAGTAGCTCGCGGATCTCGCGCATGCCGGCCGGATCCAGGCCATTCGCCGGCTCGTCCAGAACGAGGAGCGCCGGATCCTTCAACAGAGCGGCGGCGAGACCGAGACGCTGGCGCATGCCGAGTGAGTACGTACGAACCTTGTGGTCGGCGCGATCACCCAGGCCCACCATCTCGAGGCTTTGCGCCACCCGCCGCTTGCCGATGCCATCAACCGCGCCGAGCAGCTGGAGGTTCTCCCGCGCGGTCATCGTCGGGAACATGGCTGGTGTCTCGACAATCGCGCCGACCTGAGGCATGACCGTCGCCAGATCGGCCGGCGTCACGCGGCCGAGCACGGTTGTGGTGCCGGACGTTGCCGTGACCAGCCCCAGCATGCACCGAATCGTTGTGGTCTTGCCGGAACCGTTCGCGCCGAGGAATCCGAACACACCGCCCTCCGGGACCGATAGGTCCAGACCATCGACCGCACGAAGCGGTTCGCCCCGCCAGCGTCGGTACTCCTTGTGCAAGCCCTCGATCTCGATGATTGCGGTCATGAATACACAGACGTCCGAGAACCAGGCACGGATGACATCCGTCGAAAATTGTCGAGAGGCGGGCCTGGCTTGTTACCGGGCAAGGTCGCGGACGGCCGCAAGTAGGCGGTCGACATCTGACGACTCGACGTAGCGCGAGACTCCGGCACGGATCACTCCGCCGCTGTCCGCCAATCCCAATTGGTCGACGACCTCGACCGCGTAGTTGTGGCCATCCCACACGGCGATGCCCTTGGCACCCAAGGCTTTCGACGCCTCAGCGGGATGTACTCCGTCGATCGTGAACGCGGCGGTCGGCACTCGGCCATCGAGATCCTGCGATCCCCACACCTTCACACCATTGATCGAAAGCAGCCCTTCGAGCAGCTGCGCGAACACTTCCGATTCTGCGGCGGCGACCCGATCCATGCCTTCTTCGATCAGGAAGCGTGCCGCTGCTTCGATGCCGGCGATCCCCTCGAAGTTGGGCATACCGGTCTCGATGCGCGCCGGTCCATGGTCGGTGGCCGGTCGTACCTTGAACACGGGCAGGCTCTCGAGCAGCTCAGGTCGCATCCACAACACACTGCTGTGCGGCCCGTACCACTTGTATGGCGACGTCACCAGCGCATCGCATCCGAGCGCGGCAATGTCGATGCTGCGATGCGGGGCAAGGTGCACCGCATCGACGTACACATTCGCGCCGACGGCGTGGGCAGCCTCGATGATCGGTGCGAGGTCAGGCGTCGATCCGAGCAAGTTCGACGCACCGGGAACCGTGACCCATTTGGTGTGCTCGTCGATCAACTCGATCATATTGGCGGGCGGCAGCTGACCGGTCGCCGGGTCGAACGCAGCCAGCACGTGCTCCGCGCCCGCGTCATCGGCCGCCCGTCGCCATGGCGTGATGTTGGCGTCGTGGTCGAGTCTCGTCCCGACGATTCGATCGCCCGGCTGCAGTGCTGCGCCGACCGCCCGAGACACCGCAAACGTCAGCGAGGTCATGTTGGGGCCGAAACTGATGCCGTTCGGGTCGCCTCCCAGGAACTGGCCGACGGCGGCACGCGTGCGATCCATCAGACGCTGGCACTCCTCGGCAGCAGCGAACGG
>JANOJI010000266.1:0-2887 GCA_031408175.1 Ilumatobacteraceae bacterium | reverse complement strand
CGTCGAGCCGGCGCGAAGCTTTCGACCACCAGGGTGATCGACTCGCCGACCTTCATGAACTCGCGAGCACTGCGCGGCGCGGGGTCGGCCATCAGGCTCAGCGGCACATAGCCCTTGACATCGCCGATCCGCACGTAGGCGCCGTGCGAGGAGTAGTTCTCGACGATCGCGTTGACGCTGCTGCCGGGCTTGTGATGCTCGACGAACGTCAGGAAGGCCAGGAGGTCGTTGGTTCCGGTGCTGCGCGGCGTGGGCTCCGGCCGAGTCTCGCCTGCATGCTTGGCAGTGTCTGTCGGCTTCCCGCCTTCGACCGATTTGGCGGCAGTCGCAGACTTGGCCGTATCACGTGTACGACCGGGCTTCTGCAACGTGGCGCCGGGAGGCGGTGCGGCGGGAACGGGCATCGGCTGGCTGGCCTCCGGGCTCGCTGCTTTCGCCTTCGGTGTGCGGCCTCGCTTGGCCTCGCTGACCGATTTGCGACTGGTGGGCCCGCGGACCGGAAGGCGGTTGACGAACACCCAGCCAATGTGCGGTACCGGCTTGCCACCCACGAGCCGACCCTCGTCGAACAACCACGTGTGTGTGCCGTGGAACTCCTGATAGCTGTCGTTCGACAGGATCGTCGCGCTGACCTTGTTGGCGATGCTCAGCACGAATGCGTCGCCTCGCCCAATAGCGCCCGCCGGCGGCGCGACGATCTCGTTGTTGCTGACAGCAGCGTCGAACTCGTCGACCTCCTTGGCATCGATGCGATGCCCGAACGTCGCATCGACAACGACGGTGATCAAAGAATCAGGATGCTCGGCCATGTATGCCAAGACCGCCTCATTGAGCTGTTTGAGGCTGGGCATGGGTCGACCCTCTGTGGCGAGGTTCGACCCGTCGACGACGACGTGGCGTGGCATAACTAGGTCAGTCAACCACGCCGAGGGGTGGCTGCCTACGATGCTGCTCATGATGAAGGCGGTGCTCTGGGACTTCGGCGGTGTGATCCTGACGAGTCCATTCGAAGCGTTCCGCCGCTACGAGACCGAACACAACCTTCCGATCGACTTCATTCGCGCGGTCAACGCGACCAATCCACATTCCAACGCATGGGCACTGCTGGAGCGCAACGAGATCACGTCCGACCAGTTCGACGGCCTCTTCGCAGAGGAATCGACCACATTGGGCCACCGCGTTGGCGGCGCCGATGTGCTCTCGTTGCTTGCCGGCGATGTTCGGCCGGCCATGGTCGCGATGCTCGATCGTGTGACGGTGGCCGGGTACCGGGTGGCCTGCTTGACCAACAACGTGGTCGGCGGTGCTGATCGCGACGCCGCGGGCGATGCGCGGTCCGCTGAGATTGCCGCGATCATGGAGCGCTTCGACGTGATCGTCGAGAGCAGCAAAGTGGGAGTGCGCAAGCCGGAGCCACGCTTCTACGAGATCGCCTGTGAGTTGCTCGGCGTTCGCCCGACCGAGTGCGTGTTCCTCGACGACCTCGGCATCAACCTCAAGCCTGCCGCGGCGATGGGCATGACAACCATCAAAGTCACGACTTCGGGGCAAGCCATCGACGACCTCAGCGTTGTCCTCGGCTGGAGCCGAACTGGTCGATGACGACAGATCGGATGTGGGTTTCTCGAGTCTCGGGACGTTCAGCCGGACGTTCGCCGAGATCCTCGGTGAGACGCCGACGCAATACCGCGCCCGCGGAAGGCTGGACGACGTGCCGAGTTGCTTTGTGAGGGCCTGGACCAGACCGAGCAGTTTCGAAGAAGCACCCTGATCCGTGGGTCTCTACGATCGACAACATGTACAACGCGATCAGCCGTTCCCAGATCTTCGTCCTCGATCCAGGACGAAGCCCTCAACTTCTATGTCAATGTCCTCGGGCTCGAGGTCGCTTCCGATGTCGATCTCGGATTCATGCGGTGGCTCACCGTTCGAATGCCCGGCGATGCGGCTCGTGAAATCCTCCTCGAGCGTCCCGGTCCACCTCCGATGGACGAGGCAACAGCGGCGCAGGTCCGCGATCTGGTGACCAAAGGGGCGATGGGTGGCTGGCTGTGCCTGACGACCGACGACGCGCACGCGACGTTCACGACGCTGAAGGACCGCGGGGTCGACATCACCGACGAGCCCTCGCCGAAGCCCTATGGCATCGACTTCGGGATTCGCGACCCATTCGGCAACGCCATCCGAATCGGCCAGATGTTCGACGGGGTTAGGCAGCGGCATCAGTCCACGCCGCGCTGGGCGGTGTGATCGTCGACACCGTCGTGACAGGGTGCGAGATCGGGGACTGCGACGTCACCGTGGTCTTGTCCGGCGTCGAGACTCCGTTCGTCGGATCGAAGGATTCGTTCGACGCGGGCGAGTCGTCCCCACAACCAGCGACAACCAGCACCACCACGACGGTCATCGACAGAGTCCTGATTCGAATTGGACGTCGTGCCAACTTCATCTGCTCCACGTCCTTTCGACATCGACGACGATGTCGTGCAACGATCGTGTCATGACAACTGCGGCCGACAGTAGGTCAGCTCTCGACTCGGACCGGGGTCGTGTGTGGCTACCGGTCGGGCCACAGCGGCGAGAGTCTGCGATCCGTAAAGCCATCGCGAGTCTCACCGGCGCAGATACGGCGAACCTTGTCGAGCGCCTGATCGAACGCAACCGCCAGATCCACGAGGTGGAGTGCGTCAACCTCAACCCGGCCACCAACGTCATGAACCCGCGGGCCGAGGCTGCGCTGTCGGCAGGGCTCGGCTCGCGGCCGTCGCTCGGCTACGCGGGCGAGAAGTATGAGATGGGACTCGAGGCGATCGAGGAGATCGAGGTGATTGCCGCAGATCTCGCGTGCCGCGTCTTCAACGCGCGGTTCGCCGAGATTCGCATCGGG
>JANOJI010000207.1:0-2487 GCA_031408175.1 Ilumatobacteraceae bacterium | reverse complement strand
GTTGCCGTCGACGGCAGCAGCGCCTCGTAGTAACCGTTGTAGTCGCTCTCGGCGGTGAACACGTGGCGACCGGAGTAGTCATAGATGCCAACCGGCACGTTTTGCATGCCGGCCTTCTCACCGTAGAGCGTGCTCTTCGGGTTCGTCGACACGCTGAGGTCGTCGATGATGTAGCCGACGAAGCGGGTCGGGATCGGGACGTCGGTGTAGATGTGGAAGATCGGGGCGATCGAGCGACGATCCTGCACCCTGATGAGCTTGACGTCGCAGTACGGCCGCGCAATGCCTTCCACGGGCGTGCCGCCGTTGTCGTTGAGCGTCGGGTTGTAACCGGGGCTCAATGGGTTGATGGTGTCGATCACGTGCAGGCGGCCTGCGCACGGTGAGTCGACGGTCTTGGCGCGATAGTCGTTCTGCGTCACTGGCGTCGGCGGGCCGCTGGCGAGTGAACCGTCATGGCCCCACGGGCCCTGCGGGACGTAGCTGTCGCCCTGGAAGACGTTAACCGCCGCCTCGTCGGTGAACTTGTAGGCGGTGGTGTTGCCGCCGGGGGCGACGACCGGGCTGGCAGGCGGGATGGCCTCGACCAGGTAGTCGCCCTGGTTCAGGTCGCCGAAGCCGTAGTTGCCGTCGACCGCGCCGTCCTCACCGAACTGCACGGCTTGCACCGGCGCCTCGATGCAGGGGTAGTCCGCCTCGCTGCCGTAGTCACTGGGAATTGATTGCGGGAGCGATTGGGTGTACGCCGGTGTGCCGTCGGCCGTGCGGGCCACGCAACCGAATGGACGGGTCCAGCTCTCGGTTTGCTGCGTGGTCTCGCCACCGGTGTTGTCGGGCGAAGGGTCGCAGCCGACGAGGAGCTCGTCGATGGTGCCGTACTCGGAGTACGGACGGGGGCACGAAAGGCCGCCCTGGTCGTAGCCGTACTGCCTGATTGCCCCAGCGTTCGGTTGACCGGTAGGAACGGTCTCGAGACTGCCATCGGGGTTGGGGATCCACAGCTGCATGGTCACGCCGGGGACGCCCGGCTGCCAGTCTTCCGAAGCGGCGTTGCGAGGATTCAGTTCGTTGCGGGTGACGTCGTATTGCACCGTGCCGACGATGCCGCCGTTCTCGTCAGGGCCATAGGGCTGCACGCCGACATCGAAGGTGCCACCCAGGCCGAAGATGTTGAGCACGTTCCAGTCGACTTGGTCGGTGATCTGGGTGTGCGGCGTGGGGTCGTTGCCGAGCGTCCAAGTCACGCCGGTCGTGCGATAGCCGCTGTGGTACGCCTCGAGGATCAGGAACTGACCCAGCGGGTAGGCGTGCATGTCCCACTCGCCTTCGGAGTTGGTGACAGCGCTGGCCTGGCCCTGGTCCATGAGGGTGTTGACCCTGGTGCGCAGCGTGAGCCCGAACTCGGGCACACCCGGCTCCTCGTAGGGGGTCCCTACGCCGTCACGCTTGCCGTTGGCGTTCTGGTCGAGGAAGACCGTGCCTTCGAGATCGGTGAACCAGCCGGCCAGTGGGAACGAGCCGAGGTCGACCGTGCCGCCATTCTTCACCGAGACCTGCACGAAGTCGAGGATTCGGACCTGCGATTCGTCCCAGAGGGTCACGGTGTACGTGCCGTTGGGAACGTTGTCGAGTTGGAACGTGCCGTCGGGGAGGGCGCGCTGCACGATCTGGGCCTGATCCGTCGGGCCGACGCAACCTGCCAGGCAGGCCAGCGAAACCCAGCCGTCATCGACCGGGCCATCGAACTCGGTGCCCGTGCCGCCGCCCCAGATGTTGCCGGGATTGGGCAGACCGGTCGTCTGGGCGATGTAGGTGCGCCCGATCATGATCCGGCCCTTGATCTTGCCGGTTACGAGCGGGTCGTTGAGGACGTCCTGGCGCTGGACGAATCCGAACGTGACGAACGGAACGTTCTCCCCGCCGACGACCAACTCGGTGTCGAAGCCGGTGGAGCCTTCCATGTTCCAGGTGTCCCAGTCGTGGCCGCCCTCGAGCGTGGTGGTCTGGATCCACGGGTTGCCGGACTCGGCGTTGGTCTGCGGGTCGGGCGGGATTACCTTCACCGCATAGCGGTTCGGGCCAACGTTCGGGATGAGGATTTCGCCTTCCCTGTCGGAGATGCACTGCGTCGTGCCTCCGGACAGCTGGCCACCGCTGGCGCCGCCATTGCTCAGCACGACGGGGATGGGTCCGCCATCACCGTCGAAGATCATCTCACCCGCGAGGTTCGTCCGGTACTCGGTGCACAGGGCGTTGCCGTACACGTCGAAGTTGACCTCGCCGGCGATGTCGCTCATCTGGGCCGTGAAGCCCTCCATGTTGTTTCGCTCTGGAGCGTCGGGCCCGGGATCGCCCGGTCCGTTGGCCGGCACATAGGTCTCGGGCACACCGTCGAACTGGCCGTTGGTCGAACCGTTGTCGTTGAAGACCTGGACGCGCACGGTCACCGAGGGCAACGGCAGCGGGTTCATCTTCACGGTGACGGTT